>NZ_JBIVUT010000019.1:0-201755 GCF_044757365.1 Streptomyces sp. NPDC091289 | reverse complement strand
GGACGACGCTGGTGAAGAACGACGGGACGGCTGCGCAGACGCTGGCGCGGGCGAAGGCCGCGGTCGACAGTATCGGCTGACTGCCGGGCTGGTTCGTGGTTGTTGGTGCCCACCGTGCGGGGCGGGGTGGGTGGGTTTGTGGTGTGTACGGGGGTGTGTGGGATGACCGGGTGGGATATCAGGCCGCAGGGTGTGCAGGGCCGGTTGAAGGTGGTCGGGGGGCATGCCGGTGAGCTGGAGAAGGCGCTGAACGCGATGCTGGCGGATCTGGGGGCGGCGGCGCGGGCGGCGGGGACGGTGGCGGTGGGTGGCACGAAGTCGGGTGCGTCGGTGGGGCCGGTGGCTCCGGGGCGGGAGCAGGGCCCGGTCGCGGCGATCGCGCCGCCTGCGATGGGTCCGGTGGCGGCGGCGCTGGGTGAGTACGCGAAGGCGCGGAAGCCGCAGCTGAAGTCGATGTCGGAGCGGGTCCAGGCGGCGGTTGTGGGTGCGGCGACGGCGACGAACGAGTACATGGAGGGCGACCTCGATACGGCGAAGCAGGCGCAGAACGCGGCGAAGGCGGTCCGGCTGGACCTGCTGAAGGAACTGCGGGGCACGAAGTGAGCGGCGGCAAGGAGCCGGTCGACCCGTACGGCATACCGGTGTTCACCGGCAATCTGACGGTGCTGGACCAGCAGGTGAGGGCCCTGGCCAAGGACGGGGCGAGGATCGCCACGGCCACGGGGGACATCCACAGCAGCTTCGGCGGCCTGCAGGCCTTCTACAAGGCGCCGGAGGCGGATCAGCTGTTCGCGACGACGAAACCGGTCGCGGACCGCGGGGCAGCCTTGAAGTCGGACCTGGCCACCATCACCGGTGCCCTGGGCGCTTACGCGGACGACGCGCAGCCGCTGGTGGCGAAGCTTGAGCGGCTGCGGCAGGAGGCTTCGGCCTTCCGGGACAAGGCGGACGCGGACGACACGTGGCGCGAGGACGGCGACCTGATCGAGGAGAACAGACGCCGCCACGACGAGATCACCGAGGCCTGGGCCGCGTTCCAGGCGGTGGAGCGGACCTGCTACAACAAGATCATCGCCCTGGTCCCCGGCGGCAAACCGCTCACCCTGAACGACGGGTCCGGCGGCAAGCACATGCACGGCTGGGACCCCGAGGCCCTGAAGCAGGCCAAGGGCCTGCCCTGGGGCGACCCGGTCGAGGAGTCGACGCGCTGGTACCAGGTCCATGAACACGCCTGGGACTTCGTCAAGGGCTTCGCGGTCGACGGCGTCTGGGCCACGGTCAAGGGCCTGGGCACCCTCGTCGGCACCGAGGGCTGGGACAGCATGAAGCAGTCCTGGAGCGGTCTGGCGGACCTCTCCATCGGGGTATCCATCACCCTGTTGACCGCAGGTGCCGGGGGGACGTATCTCCTCACCACACCTGAGGAGGAGCTGCCCTCCTGGCTGCGGGACTCGAGCCGGGCGATGAAGGAGACCGGCAAAGCGCTGATCGCCTACGACCAGTGGAGCGAGAACCCGGCCCGCGCCGGTGGCGCGGTCACCTTCAACGCCCTGACGACCATCTTCACCGGCGGCACCGGGGGCGGGGTCTCCGGCGCCGGCAAGGCAGCACTCGCGGGCAAGGCCCTCTCCTTCGCGAACAAGGCGAGCCGCATCGTCGACCCCACCGCGTATCTCTTCAAGGGCGCCGGCGCGGGCCTGACCAAGATCAGCGACGTGATGGCCGGCCTGAAGGGCACGGGCAACCTCGAGATCCCGCCGCTGCCCGCGGGGACGGTCACCCTGCCGGACGGGGCGTACAAGGCAGCCGACGGCACGCTGACCCTGCCCAGGGGTGCGACCGTGCCGGATGCCGCGTTCGAGATCCCGAAGGGCTCGGTCAAGCTTCCGGACGGGGCACAGATCCCCACCGGAGCGGTCGACCTCGGCGACGGCATCGTCCACCTCCCCGAAGGCATGGCCCCGCCCGCGGGATCACTGCCGATCCAGGAGGGCACCCTCAAACTCCCCGAAGGCACCACCGCCCTGCCCGAGGGCACCCTCAGGGACTTCGACGCCAACGGCAACGTCACCCACCTCGACCGCCAGGGCAACATCCTCGGCGAGGACGGCACCCTCAAACAACACCACACCGACGCCCGCCGCGAGAACCCACCCACCGGCGCCTTCACCAGGACGGACGCGGACAGCCCCCTGCCCCGCACCCCGGCCGAACAGCCAGCCCTGGTCGGCGCGGGCGCACGCGGCGGCAGCGACACGGCCCGGCTGAGCTCGGACCCGGGCGATGCGGGCCGGGTCGGCAACAACCTCGGCCGCACGGGCGGCGACGCCACGAACCCCAACAGGCCACCGGGCGGCACCGCGAACAACCTGCCGGGCGGCACAGCTGGCAACCACCTGCCGACCAACAGCGTGGACAACGGCACGCCGGGCGGTAGCCCGCGAGGCGGCCAGGGCGACCACATCCCGGCGAACAGCCTGGACGGGAGCAATCACACGGACGCCCCGACGACCAGCGGCGGTCACAGCACCGACACCAAAGGCACGTCCGGTCATGGGGACGGCCATGAGCCACCTCCACTTGGGGGTGCCTCCGAAGTGAGGCCGGACGGTGCCCGGTATGTCGAGGAGCCTACCGCCGAGCACACCGCAGCGGCAGAGTTCTACGACCGAGTGCGGGCTGACCCAGGTTCCCTTGACATCACGCGCATCTCCGAGAACACCGGCGTGAGCAAGGGTGTGCTGGACCGCGTCAGAACGCATTTCTTCCTCACCGAGCACGTGGTGTCTGATGCTCCGGGCAGTGCGCGCACGGCATACTTTACACCTCGTAAAGATATTGCCGATATCCTCGAAGTTGCAAGTCAACGCAACTTGAATCCAGCGGAAGTTGTCAAGTTCGAAAGATTTATCGCTCATGAATACATCGAGAGCCACCTAATGGAGGCGGGTATGCCCTACTTGCGCGAGTATCCGGACGCGTGGGACATTTTCTCCAATGATGGCGGCAAGACGGTTGATTATTATCATGTTTGGCCCCGGGATGCGTTCCACGCGGGTGCCCATGATCTCTCCTTGAATGAAGGTGCGGGCGGGTTCGGCCATTGGCGCTCATTGGGTATGGATGCTTCGCAAGTCGAGGTGGCACCCCAACTGGCAAATATTGACGAGGTTGTTGCAGCTCTCAAGCAGGAGCTGCGATCTAAGGGGATCGATCTGAAATGACTGACGGACAAGGCGAACAGGCAGCATCCAAGGTAACAGATCGTCTCCGCACAGCGGAATGGGATAGAGATTGGGGTGAGGTCTTCGAAAAATCGATGTCGCGGCGGCTGTTGATGCGAGAATACCTACGGCGATCCGCATTGTGGGCCCAGACCTACTCCGCCGAGAGCGTCTGGCCATTCTTCGACATCACGGAGTACATGGATCCGAAATTTAAACTTTCACCCGACACGGAACGCGAATTGGAAGAGTTTCTTCGCGCACGAACGAGTGGAGATGTCAAGGTAACCTGCCGTGGCGCCGTACGCCTTGCGGAACTACGTTCGCATAATCCGACGATCGTGGCTAATAATCTCCCTGACCTCTATGAGCCGCTAATTCTCCTGTATGAGCGAGGCGGCGAGTTCATCACAGACAACGCGGGAGCCCTGGATCTGACAGGTGTCTCGCTTCGGCCCGGAAGCTTGCAGAGCAATGCGAGCAACACCCCAGTCGTCGCGCTCCACGGCATCGTGCTCGACGCGCTGGACGTTGAAGGACGCGTCAAATTCTACGCCTATGATAGTGATCGAGGGCCCGTCTTCAGGCGCCTTTTGCCGCAGGGGGGTGGGCAGCGCGATGAGGTATTCAGTGGGCACCTGGGATGGCAGCCAACGACCCAACTGTCCGCCTCGGAGAATGATATGGACTGCGTTCGCATCTACGACCAGGATGCTGCCAGGATTATCGAGGGCGCCGTACTTGGTGTACCTCGAGTCGCGGGCCAGGAGTGAATCACGTCCGCCCAGTGATGCCCATCAGTAGTCAACAGCCCAGCGGAAAGTTCATGCCGGGAGAAGCATCATGATCACCAGTGCGCCTATTGCGCGATAGACTTGGGGGCGAGATCAAGAGGTCGAGGATGAAATTCTCACCTGCTTCCAAGAATTGTTTGCCATGTATGCCGTCATGATGGACGAACTCCTCATGGCGGGCACGTCGACAATCTCCATCTCCATCCACGAGGCAGGGAAGTCGAATAGCTATCTATTTCATGAGGAAATTGAACTCATTCCTCCCACCTCCCCTTCGAGGACTGCGCGCGAGTTGACGCTTCACGTTCAGTCGACGCTGCGCCGCGGAGGGATTGGGAGTGTCTCCGCCCGCATAAAAAGTGATGGCGTGATCCTCGACGAAGACGGCCGGGCTGATGAGCAAAGCTTGTTTGCGCTCGGGTGCACCGCTTTCGATGAATATGTCAGCGCCCGCCTGATGACGTACTCCGACGCATGGATGACTTATGACCTCAAAGGTAATCCTCAGCCGAAAATTCATGCTACAAACGCACCACGACTGACCTCGACGCTGCGCAGGTTGATGGCAAGGTTCGGTTCAGAAATCGATCCGGATGATTCTTCCCACTTTGGTACGCCAACCGAAACGGGAGTCGACAACCATTTCGAAGATGATGGCACAGCATTTGACGCATGGTCCAGATTCGAGACCCCCAGCAGGAATGCAATTTCCTACGAGACTCCAAAGTTCACTTCTTCCTACAGTCGGCAGCCGGTAGGTCCCGTATCCTATTTCCCTGTGCGCGGAGACCAAGGGATCCTTGGCTATCTTTGGGCCTCGGATGACCAGAATTCTGCTGGCTTCGCGCCACGCGAAGCAGCCGATCTCGATGCCTACAAGGCTGGACTGATCTGGCTGAGCCGATTGTAAAAAGCCTACGATAGCGGCATTGCCCCCTTCGAGGCACAGAGGGAACTCCGACTGGCACCGGCGGACCCCATCGCGGGATGTATCACCAGTACTGAGCCGACGGTAGCGAATGAGCTCTGGATTTTGCGTGATCTAGGCAGTGAATGAGTCCAGCACGAGAGTTGCCCGTCACGACTTCCCAGTAGAAGAAGTTCAGGAGGACTTGGCCAGTCTCACAGAAAGCACCAACCGGGTACTCTCGAGGCTGGATTCTTCGGACATGTCCCGTTCTCGGGCACTCGGCTGCTGCATGACCGTAGCCATGCCCTGCTGCGCAAGAGACCCCCAGGCGAATGAGTTCTTTGCCTGGGAAGCATGGGTCACAGCCATGCTGGTGGGCTCCGCACTTTTCGACTCAGCTATGGCTACAAAAGGCCCGGTGGTCCGGCGGCGAGCACAAACACGGGTACGACGCCGATGCCCTGAAACAGGCCAACATTGTCACGAGCCGTGCCAGGCTGAAGATTCTCGACGCGGCCGCCCAGAAGCGCTACTTCGGAATTCAGTAGTCCTGGGCGGGGCGGACAGGTGCATTCGGTGACCCCACTTCGTGGGGCCGCCGGGCTGAAGGCGCTGGGGCCCTGTCGGCATCCGTAGGGAAGTGTCTCGATGGACGCACATTTCAGAAATTTCTTCAGGGCGTATCTGGATCTTGAGCGGGGGTATGAGAATACAGGTGAGCTGAGGCCCACGTTGTGGGGCTTCAGCGATTCCTACGTGAAACTGATCCGCGAGGGATTCGAGCAGATCATGGCGGACGATTCCTTCGGGCCGGATGAGTATGAGGGGATGACCGATATCTAATTCCCCGACAGGGAAACTCTTCGTACCTATCTCCGGGACATGTGCGACTACCTTTTCAACGATGCACCGGAACAGCCGATGCCGCCAGGCTACTAGTGTCTCGTAACCCCGCCCACGTCAGTTCGAGTCAAGCAGAAGGGCATGATGCCGACTGCTCACCAAGCGATGGAGCACGCTGCGGAGCTCCAGGCCAGGGGAATGAAGGGAATCGAGTTCGAGGTGAAGATTCCCGGAGAAAATCTAGACCTCGACGTGCTGATTGGAAACGACGGGCACATCGATTACGCCGCCCAACTCAAAGACGTCGATACCGTCGGGGGCATCAAATCAGCGGTCAAGAAGATTTCGAACAAGCAGCTCCTGGGAGCCCTGGGCTAAGCGGGCCTACCGAACACCCCGATCGGCGCAATAGCGGGAATTCTAGATATCCGAGGGCTCATGGGCGAAGTCACGGAACGCGATATCCAGGCTGTTCAACGGGCTGCCGACCGCTACAACGCCCCTTTTGATCTAAAGTTCGACGACGGGTCCATCACGGTATATCCGACCAACGCCATCGAACCGTAAGGAGTTTGCCGACCATGCTGATGCGTGCGCCCAGAGAGAGCTGCTCGTGGTCCTGGAACCTGGAGGACGTCGAGGAGGCCGGTCCGGGGATCGCGCTCGTGACCGCTGCGCGTATGAGTGCGGTGCTGGAGAAGCACGACCTGCTGGTGCCGTCTTCACTTGAGTGGGCCTGGTTCGAGACCGGCAGGGGCGGCCTCGGTGTCCATAGTCGCCTGAACCTCGGCACGCGTTCGCTCGACGATCCTGCACTGCCCGATGCGCTCCACGCCTGTCGGCCTATCGGTCATCCGGAGGCAGAAATCGGCGGAATCCGCGTGCTGGGCTTGGGTACCTGGTTCGACGCGGACGGGGAACGGCACAGGGAACACCGTCTGGTGGAGCTCATGGTGGCGCCGGACGAGACGGACCTCTGGGTCGAGCTGTCCGTGCATCATGACGTCTGGGGCCAGTGCGATTTCCGGGGCGAGCCGCATCCGGCCATCCACGCCGCCAACGCGCCGCGGCTCGCCTCCGCCCTCCAGGAGCTCGTTCAGGTGCTCGGAGCCGAGGCGGAGCCCGGCGAGCCGACGTACTACGGTCGAGCGGAGGGATACGGGCCAGAGGCGCCCGACATTGTTGAGGGGCGAGGACCGGACCTCACCGATGCGGTGCTCGGCTAGCACTCCAGCTGTAGATCGCGATCTTGATCGCGGTGCGGCCGCCGCGCGTTGAGCGGTCTCATGCTGGATTGGGCGTCTAGCGGGTCACTTGCTCGAGCCGGCGATGACGATGTCGATGGCGTTGGCTTCTGGCCCCGGTGCGTTTACGGCGACGCGTACGTTGAACTGGCCGCGGTCGCCCACTCGGTGCACGAAGCGGGTCTGCTGCTCGACATCGCCGACTGCGATGCGCCCGTCGGACAGCAGGAGGGGGCCGTGGAAGACGGTGGTGAACGCCGGGTCCGGGCGTTGGACCTGCAGATCATCAGGCGGTGTGAAGAGACGCACCTTGATCAGCCCTCTTTGGGGTCGAACCCGGACGGCCACGTGGGTGGCGCAACTGGCTGCAGGGGCGGCGTCCAAAGCGAGGGAAAGTGGCACCCAGTCGGTTGCCCCGAGGTGCAGAACGGGGTGATTGACGTAGATGTCGACGCCGGCGATCTGCATGGTGTTCCTCCTGGCCGGTATGGCTGCGGCCACCGTTGATCATCAGCATGTGAAGACAAACGATCATGCGGTGGCCGCAGGTCACAGCGTAGACCCTGCCCGCTGGCAGGAGGGGTTCGAGGGCCTGATGGGACGCATAGCCGGACGGTTCGCGCGGGTGAAGGCCCGGAGCCGGGCGGGACGGCTCGTGCTCGGGTTGCTGTCGGACCTGCCGCGCAAGAACTGCTGGACGATCGCCGAGTGGGCCGGGGAAGCGACACCGCATGGCATGCAGCATCTGCTGTGCCGGGCGTCCTGGGACGCTGACGCGGTTCGGGACGACGTACGCGACTATGTCGTGGAGCAGTTGCACGATGGGCGGGCAGTCCTCGTCGTCGACGAGACCGGCGACCTGAAGAAGGGCACCCACACGGTCGGGGTGCAGCGTCAATACACCGGCACTGCGGGCCGGATCGAGAACTCTCAGGTCGCTGTCTACGTCGTCTACGCGGGAGCGCGCGGGCACGCGGCGGTGGACCGTGAGCTCTATATCCCGCGTTCGTGGACAAGCGAGCCGGACCGCTGCCGGGCCGCCGGCCTCCCCGAGGACACAGCCTTTGCGACCAAGCCGGAGCTGGCCAGCCGTATGATCGGCCGGTTCCCTCGACGCCGGACACCGCGTGGACTGGGTCACGGGCGACGAGGTCTACGGCGGCAACCCGCGCCTGCGGACCGCACTGGAAGAACGTGGGGTCGGCTTCATGTTGGCCGTCGCCTCCTCGGCGGGCGTCATCACGGGAGCGGGCAAGTTCCGGGCCGACGCGCTGGCCGCGAAGGTGCCCAAGCGGGCCTGGCAGAAGCTGTCGGCTGGGGCCGGGTCCAAAGGACACCGCTTCTACGACTGGGCAGTCATCGACTTGGCCGACTCCGGACCGAATCATCACCAACTGCTGATCCGCCGCAACCGTACAACCGGCGAACGGGCCTACTACCGTTGCTCCTCGCCTGCTCCGGCACCCCTTGCCACGCTAGTCCACGTCGCCGGGTCGAGATGGAGAGTTGAGGAGACGTTCCAATCGGGGAAGGGTCTTGCGGGACTGGACGAGCACCAGGTGCGCCGCTTCACCTCCTGGTCGCGCTGGGTCACCCTGGCCATGCTCGCGCACGCTTTCCTGGCGGTCACCCGTGCGGCAGAACATGCCCGCCATCCCGCTCCGGACGGGGTTGGTCCCGCTCATCTGCAACGAGATCCAGCGGCTGTTCACGGCGCTCGTTGGCCCCGCGCCCGATGCGGTCCACCGGCTGCGCTGGTCCCTCTGGCGGCGCCGCCACCAGGCCCGATCCAGAACCAGCCACTACCACCGACAAGCCACCGATCAGACATGAAGATCACGATCTACAGTTGGAGTACTAGGCACCCGATCCGCTTCGCCTCGCCCTTCCGTAGCAGGTCCAGGCGATGATCGGCCAGGAACCAGGCCTACGCACTTTCCTGGAAGAGCGGTCGCCGTCCTATGCCATGTCGGAGCCAAAGAACATCGAGGTCACCGACGTGCACGGGAGCACCGTCCGGATCGGCGAACTGGTACGCGCGGTCGCCTCGCGATGGCCGGTCGAGGAGCGCTTCGAGGCCACCAGACAGGAGGCCGAACTCGACCAGTACCAGGTCCGCAAGTACAGCGTGTGGCACCGGAAGCTCACCATGTCCATGCTCGCGGTGGTGCGCCGACGACTCCAAAAGAAGGGCCCTTCCATGACTGTAGAGGTCTCCCGCCATACGTTGCCAGCGGGGGTCGAAGTCGAGATATTCACGGAACGCGTTGGAGCACACCTGTCCAAGGGAATCGGACGTCTCGATCATTCTCCTGAAGCTATCCGCTCAACTTTCGGCACAGCCCTCATGACGTTGCGCGCCATGTGCATCACCGATCCGCGATCGGCAGCGGTGGAAACATGGGAGTCCGCCGTCACCGCAATGCAGGTGGGTTCGGCCCTCTTCGCTGTGACCACCACAAACGATGGGCGGGTGGAATGCCGCATCGACAGGAAGCTCCACTCCATCCCCGCCACCGGCCCTCGTTCATTCGCTGATGCGGGAACCTGGCTGTCCGCGTTCTGGCTGGCCGTAATCTGCCGTGACCAGGAACGCATGACCCAGCTCAGTGAGATCCCCCTGGAACGGCTCCGTTCACCCGAGGGCTCTTGCGACGCGTACATCTACCACTGGGTCGACACGCTCCAGAGCTGGTGGCTCCGCCGGCCCGACCTCGCGGACAAACTCATCGCCACCATCGAGGCATCCGATCCCGCCGTCGCCCGCATCGCACCACAAGACCTGCTCCAGGCCGTGCTCTACCCGCCGATCAACCTCTTCTACCACTACGTCCGCAACGACCGCGACGGCTTCGCCCCCGCCCTCGCGGACGCCCTCAAACTCCACAAGACCTACTGGACCCTCAACGAGGACCGCGCAACGGACATCGACGGCAGCATCGCCCTCAGCCCCCTCGCCATCGCCTGCCTCGCCTACGACGCCGACTTCCCACTCGACATCGAATCCGACTACCTCCCCAAACACCTCCTCCAGCGCACCTGGCTCGGAGAGTTCCCTACCTGACCGTATCTCTTAGGTCTCCGAGGACATATGTCATGAGGCCGTTGATGAGCCCGGCGATGTGGGTGGCCCTCTTCGCCGCCTTGGGCCGGCTGCCGGGCGAAGCGCAGGGCCTCGCGGTGCCGTTCAGCAGTTCCAGCAAGAACCGCGAAACAGAAGGCGCCGAGCCATTCGTCTCCACTGACGTGCGCAATCAAAAGCTACGCGCCGGCCCGTGCCCAGGCGCGTACAACCCAGCCAGGGACGTCCAGACTTGAGTGAATACCTTCACTTCTATGATTCTCGAAAAGGATCCCATAGTAATTATCGACCTACGCAACGCGAACCAAGCGGCAATTGATAGCATGAAGGAAATTGTCGAAACCCACGACTGGGGAGATCATGTCATCTGGTATCCATAGAAAATGGAAGCCGATTGCGTTCCCGAACGACCCTCAAGCAACCCATCAAATGCAGGAGTGGATGGCCGAGGAGGGCTACATCCTCTTCGGCATCGAGCACGATTTCCGGGGTGCCGATCTCTCGGGCGGAGACTTCACGAAGGCATGGTTCACCCAGGCGGTTTTGGTGAACGTACGGCTTACCGAGGCGATCTTCTATCGAGCCGACCTCCAGTCGGCCGATCTCACCGGCGCTGATCTGACAGGCTCAGACCTCGTCAGGGCGAATCTTGACGGGGCTGTACTCCGGTCAGCGCGACTCGACAGCACCGACATGACTAAGGCTTCGCTGCAAGGGGTCGATGCGTCAGGAGCAAGCTTCAGAGACACACGGATCATGGGAGCCTCTCTATTCGACGTCAATATGAGGGGGGCGGATCTGACCAACGCGATCCTGTTCCAGAACACCTTTAAGGTCACCGTCGATGACGCCACAATCATCCAAGGCCTGACAGGTACCGTTTTCGGACCGATCACTGCTTTCGAAGGCAGGTCTTCCCGTGAGTTGGCCGGGGCGGAACTCGAGGCATGGATCACTGAACGGGGTGGACAGGTGCAGGTGATTCCTCCCTCCCGCACACCGCGATAGGAGCCGTGACTCGAAGTTCGCAGCAGAGCGATACAGGAAATCTGCACGACGTTCCATATTCACTATCACACCCAGGGCGACTCTGGTGAGTCCCACTTCGTGGTACTCACCAGGCTGAAGGTGCTGGGGCCGTGGGGCGCTGCCGTCATCCGTAAGGAAGCATTCAATGGACGCGCGTTTCAGGAATTTCTTCAGGGTGTATCTGGATCTTGAGCGGGGATATGAGAACACAGGCGAACTGAGGCCCACATTGTGGGGCTTCAGCGATTCCTACGTGAAACTGATCCGCGAGGGATTCGAGGAGATCATGGCGGACGATTCCTTCGGGCCGGATGAGTATGAGGGGCTGACCGATATCGAATTCCCCGACAGGGAAACTCTTCACACCTATCTCCGAAACATGTATGACTACCTTTTCAGTGATGCACCGGAGCAGCCGATGCCGCCAGGCTACTAGTATCTCGTAACCCTGCCCACGCCAATTCGAGTTGTTATTGACGAGCTTCTTCACGTTGTCCGCGATAAGTCGGACCTTCGCGAGGACCCCTCATCCAGTGGTTGTGGTCCAAGTAAAGTACTGGTCAGCCGAACCAGATGCCACTGACTCCCGTTATGGATGGGTTGCCTTGGCGCCACTCGCTATGACCTGAACACCGAGATTCCTATAGAAGTTCGAGTCGGACTACATGCCTAAACACCTCCTCCAGCACACCCGACTCGGCGAATTCCCTACCTGAATGCTCTCCCAGCGCCACGGCAAAACTGCATGAGCACCGACATAACCCCCAGACCTTGCGGCAATGGGCTAGCGCTACAGTGCAAGCGAAGTCGAAAGCGAGGGGTCAAAATATCAATGAAAATTGCAGGATTCTTCGAAGAACTCTGGCCGCCTTCGTTCGGCGCCCCAGTTGGCAGCATGCATGATTTCACTTTGCCAACACCACACGAGGACTCCGAGGGGATCGTAAAATATCTCCTGGCAGGACATTCTCTGTTTAGTGTGATGGGCTCTTCCCAAGACATCTTGGGGTCGGGCGAGACCGTACTCAGCGGCGACTCAATCTTCAGCGATGGCGACTGGATCTGGCGAGGTGACCTCTGGTTCTATGTGCGGAAACACTACGTGCGACTACCTGACGAATTCCTCGCACGCATGAGAGAGAAGCAATATGCCATACCTGCCGAGAATGATCTCGAACTATGGGAGATTTCCCGGGAGGTTCATGATGGCCTTACGGCAGAGTAACGAAACCAAATGCTAGTGGACCATGGCCTGCGAGGCAGATATACCCATCATAGTCGGATCCGACTACCTCCCAGAACACTTACTACGACGCGCCTGATTCGGTGAGTTCAGCACGTGAAAACGAGAGTGATCCGTCATGTCTTCCCAGCAGAAGAAGCCCAGAAGAACATGGCAAGCTTCACGGAAAGCACCAACCGGGTGCTCTCGCAACTGGAAGTTTCGGAGATGTCGCGTTCCCGAGCCCTCGGCTGCTGCATGACCGTGGCCATGTCCCGCTGCGCAGGAGACCCCCAGGCGAATGAGTTCGACACCTGGGAAGCATGGGTCACATCCATGCAGGTGGGCTCGGCGCTCTTCGACTCAGTTATGGCTGTAGAAGGCCCCGTGACTTGCCGCATCGGAGTCAACGACGAGGTGAAACAGCTTCCCGCGACCGGACCCGCCCGCTACGCGCACGCAGGGGCATGGCTCACGTCTGTTTACTTGGCAGTGATCTGCCGTGAGGAAGCCCGGCTGGACCGGCTCATGCGAGTTCCGGTGGCGTTCCTCCGTGAATCCGGAGCCATTTTTGACGAGTACGTCTACAAGTGGGTCGAGGCGCTGCAAAGCTACTGGTCGCGCCGAGGCGACGACATGTGGAGCAGTCTGGTCGCGGCGATCGAAGGGGCTCGTCCCGGGACAGCGAGGATCGCCGACGAGGAGACTCTGCTCAAAATCCTGTATCCGCCGCTTGAACTCTTCCAGCTCTACAACCGCGGCGAGGCTGAGAAGTTCAATGAATCACTGGCTGAATTCCTCACCTGGCACAGGCAGTATTGGACCGCGGATGAGGCGCGAGCCACAGACCGTGATGGCCTAGTGGCGCTGGCCCCCTTGGCCATTGCCTGCATGGCTTACGACAACGGGTTCTCGATCGATGTCGAGTCGGAATACCTGCCCAGAGAACTCCTTCAGTTCGGGTGGGCGGGTGAGGTTGACGCCTGATTCAGCGAGTTCACCCATTCCTCCAAGCGCCTGCCTCGGCGAATTCCCAGTACCTTTCAACTCCGTGGGACCAGAGAGTGAGCACCGATTCCCTGTGCGGCAGCGGGCCGGCACGACGTCAGGCAGATCCTCGCCGCCGGTGTGGCGTACCCCGGCCAACCCGCCTCCAGGCAACTGGACTTCCGCCCGCCTGATCCGTCAGGAAGCCGACGAGGTTGGATGGCTCCGTGGTGAGACGAGCTCACGTGGAGAAGAGACGGCCTCCCTTCGGCATGCCGAAGAGCATCGTCCTGCTGGCGACGCCGGAAGGTTGGCGCCACAGTGTTCTCACTGAGGAGGGCGGGACGCTCTGCGGGCGCCTTAACGGCGTGCCAGCCGGCACCGACCCGGCCGGGGCGCAGGCCGCCGTGGCCGCCATGGTGGTGGGGCTCGCGCACGACTTCCACGAAGCCGGCGTCGGCGTCGACGTGGCCTGGGATCCGCCTCGGGAACCCGGGGCCTGGACGGCCCAGGTCACCGTTGCCGCAACCCCGCCGAACTACCGGAGTTGAAGGACAAGCTCAGTCCCGCGTCGGGTTGTTGTGCAGCTTCCGTCGTTCCCGGTTGTTGGGGTGGCGGACGACTACTCCGCCCACGCCACCCGAACCGGTGAGCCGGATCAGCGGAGTTCCCGGGAGCCGGTCGGACGTGGTCTCGTCCGTCAGGCCGCCGAGGCCCGGGTCCATGCCGCTGGTGTCCGCGGACCAGCCGTCGGGGATGACGATCGTGACGCCCGAGGTCTCCCCGTACGCCTCCACCGCGACCTCCGTGAGGCGGCACTCGACCCGGGTGAAGTCGATCTGCACACCCCCCATGCCTCCGTGAGCGATCACGCGCCCGGGAACCTCCCAGCGCCCGGGGCCTCGGGACGCGCCGTACAGGCCGCCCTTGAGCACCAGCGGCGGCCCGCTCTCGGCAGAGTTGTGCGACCTCGGCAAGTCGGCGGTCAGGACGGCCAGTTCGGCGTGCGTCTTGGACTTCAGCGCCTGCTCCAGGCGTGAATCCAGCTCATCGAAGTCGATGCGTCCCTCGGCTGCCGCATCCCGCAGCTGATCCACCACTGCTTCCCGGTCGTCGTGAGAGGCGCGGAGCTCTCCTGATGGCACAGGGCGCGGAGGCGGAGAGGGCTCCGGAGGCTGGGCAGTCATGGTCACCAGGATAGGCAGCCGGTGGACCGAGCGGACCGGAGCCGCACCTCTCGAAGCGCTGCCTGGAAGGGAAGGGTTCGGCGCCGGAGCAGGCCTTGGGGAAGGAAGGTAAGGGGATTCGACCCGGATCGGCTGGCCTCGGCAGCGGGCGTGGCAGGCCAGGACGTCGGCGGGTACTCCTCCTCGTCGCCGGTGTCGTCCAGGAGCACGGCCATCAGTCCGGTGGTCGGCTCCCCGGCGGGAGTGCCCTGTATCTGCCGTCGACGGCTCGGCTTTCCCCAGGTCAGGGCTGGGGCTGGCCCCAGTGTCGACCGGCCTGGTGTCCGGATGGTCCAGCAGACGGCACACGACGAGGCTGGCTGCGTAGAGATCCACCGAGCAAGGGAACCACCTGTGTTCAGCTTCACGCCGCTGCGCCTCCGTACCGTCCGGCTCGCGACCGTCGGTGCGCTCGCCGCCGCATGCACGGTCGGTATGGCCGGAACCGCCGGAGCCATCGTCAACGGGTCGGACTCCACCGAGGAGTACCCGTTCATGGCGACCATCCCGGAGTCGGCCCCGGAGCACGGCCTCTTCGACGGGACCTGCGGGGCGTCGCTGATCGACCAGCAGTGGGTACTGACAGCGGCCCACTGCGTGACGGGCGACGGTCTCGAGCTGGACGGCATCGTGCGCGTCGGCAGCGAGCAGCGCAAGTCCGGCGGCACCGTCCGAAAGATCGACCGGACCTTCATCCACCCCGGTTACGTGAACGGCGATGCCAAGGCCGCCAACAAGAACGACATGGCGCTGATCCGTCTGGACCGCCCGGTCGGGCAGAAGCCCATCGGCATCGCGGACCGGGTCGGAAGGCCCGGAACACCGACCCGGCTCCTCGGCTTCGGCACCACCGTCGACACCGAGTTCGCTTTCCCGGACCGGCTCCAGGAGCTGAACACGCGCAGAGGCGCCGAGTCCGAGTGCGCGCCCGGCTACGCGGACAGGACCCGGCTGTGCACCATCTCCACCGTGCCCGCCTCCATGGCGTGCTTCGGTGACTCCGGCGGGCCGCAGGTCGTGAAGGGCCGGGACGGCCGCTGGGAGCTGATCGGCGTCACGTCCGGGCCCGGGGCCCCCGACGTCCCGTGCTCGCAGGGCCCCGGCCTCTACACCAGCGCTCCCGCATACGCCGACTGGATCTACAGGACCTTGAAGAGCAACAGTGCCCAGCCGATCGCGGACAGCGCGGATAAGGGGGCCGGCCTCGCCGCGACCGGTACGAGCGGCAACACCGTGGCCATCGCCGGTGCGGCCGTCGCGCTGATCGCCGCCGGTGGCGGTACCGCGCTCGCGGTGCGCCGTCGCACGGCCCGCCGCACAACCTGACCTGGGCGCCGGTCCCCCATCCCCCTATGTCCCGGCCCAGTACGCTGCCCGCACCTCCCCCTCCGCGAAGTCCCGGCGCGGCAGACGCAGGCCGAGGGACTCCTCCAGGGCGTGGAAGTACAGCTCGAACGTGCTGGTCAGTTCCGGGTGGTCCAGCTCGGCACGGCGTACGGCCCGGTTGAGGAAGTCCAGTTCACCGCCCCGCAGATACGGGGCGCAGCCGCGCTCGTACCAGATCAGCTCCAGGATGCCCCAGTCGTCGTCGACCCGGCGGCCGTCCCTCATGTAGTCGAAGGTGTAGATGGCCTTCGCGGAGGTGGCGGTCAGCCGCACGTTCTCCTTGATCCCGAGCGCCTCGTACGCCTCCTTGTCGGCGAAGGACCCTTGCGGCGTGTCGTGGTACAGCAGGTAGGTCCACTCGCCCGCCTGCCCGAAACAGCAGCTCTCCCACTGACGGTCCCCGCGGGCCCGGCCGTTGTCCACGGCCTGGAGGTCCTTCAGCCGCGTTCCCGCCGCGAGTTGGGCGGGATCGGCCCCGTGCAGCAGGGCCAGCCGCTCGGCGTCGACGGTTTGCCCGGGCGCCGCGCGGAAGAAGTCAAGGTTCGTATACGGGGCCTGCTCCCGCCAGGACCCGGCTATCCAGGCGAGCCCCTCCAGCGGGTCGCGCCCGCACGCCTCCACCGTCCCCGTGTCGTCCAGGCCACCACTGCGGAACCGTCGGCCCCACGTGGGATCGATCCGGTCCAGGGCGTCGGCCACCTCCCCGAGGCTGCCGCCGCGCCGACGTATCGCGGCCTCGGCGATCAGGTAGAGCACCTGCTCTAGGTCGCGGGTGGCGAAGACCTCCCGGTAGGGACCGTGACGGCCGCGAACCGTGCCGTCGTCCTCCACCAGCAGGCACAGGCCGCCGCCGTCCGCCTCCGCCTCCCCCGCCTCCTCGGCGAACTCGGCCAGCTCCTCGAGCTCGTCCTCGGATTGCGCCACCGGCGGCAGACCGACGCCGTCGAGCAGGGCATGGCGCGCGGCCGTCCGCTGCCAGGCCTCCGCGAGTGTCCGCTGATTGATCTCCATGACGTCAAAGTACAAGGGGCCACTGACAACAGGCCGACCCCGCGCACCGGTTCACCACACGCGGCCGCCGAGGACCGGCACGGGACCACCCGTCGCCGCGAGCAGCACCATGGCACGATGCCTGGCGTGATCGGATGGATGAGCCGTACGCCCCGGCCGGTGGTGGCTGTGGTCTGCGTGATCGCGGCGGTGCTCATCCTCGTGGGCGGCGTCGCGCACGTCGCCGACCTCGTACGTCATGGTCTGCGGCCCTACGCGTGGGCCCCGCACCTGCTCAACCTCTACTGGTCGTCGCTCGCCGTCCTCGATCCGCTCGCCGCCGTGCTCCTGCTGCGCGGCAGACGGCTCGGCCTCGACCTCGCCTGCGGTGTCATGGTGACCGACCTGGCTACCAACCTGTACGCCGCCTACGGACTCCTCGACCGTGGGTTCCTCGCCGAGCCGGGGCTCCAGCGGATTTCCGCCTTCGCCGTGTTCGTGCTCGGGTCGGCGCCGTTCGTCCGCAGGCACCTCGCGCCGTCGCGCCGGCCTCCTTCCGGTGAGCCCGCGCCCGGTGAGCCCGCGTCCGGTGAGCCCGCGTCCGGTGAGCCCGCGTCCGGTGAGCCCGCCTAGCCCGCCGGGGCCAGGAGCGGTTCGAGCGTGGCGGCCCACTCCGGGTACAGCTCGGTCTTCTTCCCGTGCAGCGCCATGATCCTGGCGTCCAGTTCCGGGTCCATGTCGTCCGAGACGTCCGGGCCGATCGCGATTCGGGCCAGGTGCGGAAGGATCTCGTCGTCCCCCGCCAGATGGACCGGGTCGTGCATGTACCGCTCCAGGGCGTCCAGGTCCTCGATCGCCACGCAGTAGGCGTGGGTGAAGTCGTCGCCGGGGCCGATCAGGCTCTGGCCCACCGTCGCGAAGGAGACGGATTCCACCGAGGCCGTACGTCGCATCAGGCCGAGCACATGGGCCTTCCGCTCCTCCGTCGCCCCGTCCTTGAAGGTGAACCGCAGCATGTGGACGATCATCGTTCGCTCCTTCTTATTGAACGCATGCGTTCAGAAAAGCTTCCCGATTGGTAACCATCAACCCCTAGACTGAACACATGAGTTCAGTCGAGTCAAGGGGTTCCCGGGCCGCCCCGCGCCGACGTGCCGACAAGCGCAAGGCGATCCTGGACGCCGCGTTCCTCGTCTTCGCCCGGCGCGGGTACGCACAGGCGTGCGTGCAGGAGGTCGCGGAAGAGGCGGGGGTCGCCAAGCCGACCGTCTACAACCACCTCGACGACAAGGAGACTCTCTTCCGCCACGCCGTCGAAGCGGCCGCCGACGTCCTGCTGGCCGAACTCCTCGCCGCGGTCGAGGAGTTGCGCGACCGCGCGGCCGAGCAGGACCCACGCGCGGCGATGACGGACCTCGCCGTCCGCCTGGCCCATATCTGCTGCGGCGAACGCGCCGTCGCCCTGCGGCGGCTGACCTACGCCGAGGCTCCGCATTTCGCCGATCTGGCCGATGCCGTCCAGGAGCGCACCGCCCGCCGGCCCCTCGCCGCGCTGGCCGACCGCCTGGCCCGGCTCACCCTCTCCGGCCGGCTGCGCCCGTGCGATCCGGAGCAGGCCGCCGGCCACTTCTTCGCCCTGCTCACCGGCCCACTGGAGCTCCTGTCCCGACTGGGCGCACGGCCCGTACCGGCGGCCGAGCTGCGGTCCACGGCGGAGGGGGCCGTGGACGTCTTCCTGCGCGCGTACGGAGACGCCCCGAGCGGGTGCGCCCCGGGCGGGTGACCCTGCGACGAGGGCACCGCAGGCCCCGGCCCGGCCGCCTCCCGTTCCGCCGCCTCCCGTTCTGCCCCCTCCCGTTCTGCCCCCTCCTGTTCCGCCCCCGTTCCGCCTTGCGCGCGAGGCCGCCGCGATCGCCTTCTCCTTGCGTTATCAGCAAGCTGATATGCCCCTTGCGCAATCCAGCCGTACGCTCGACGGCATGGCTCACCACGCACACCCCTCGGCCCCCGCTCACGGTCACTCCACCCACACCCACACCCACGGCTCCGACGCGACGCCCAACGGCCTCCCCGAGATCCTCGACCTCGACGCCGCCCTCTTCGCGCCCCACCTGACCGCGCTCACCGGGCGTATCGCCTGTCTGGCCGGTGACGACGTCCAGCACATCGTCGACCTCGGCTCGGGCACCGGGACCGGCACGTTCGCCCTGCTGGAGCGGTTCCCCACCGCCCGGGTGACCGCCGTCGACAGCTCCCCCGCGATGCTGGAGCGGCTCGCCTCGGCGGCCCGGGACCGGAGGCTGGGCGACCGCGTGCGCACGCTGGAGGCCGACGCCGGTGCGGGGCTGCCCGGGGTCGTCGACGCCGACCTCGTCTGGGCGGCGGCCTCCCTGCACCACCTGGACGACCCCGCGACCGCCCTCGCCGGTATCCGCGCCGCGCTGCGCCCCGGAGGGCTGCTGGCCGTCGCCGAGGTGGACGGGATGCCGAAGTTCCTGCCCGAGGACGGGGACGCGGGTGAGCTGGAGGCCCGCTGCCGCGAGGCCCTCGGTGGCCTGCACGCCGAGCGGCTGCCGCACCGGGGGGCCGACTGGGGCTCCCTGCTGGCGGCCGCCGGCCTCCCCGTCGAGCAGGAACGCGCCGAGCGGTGGGAGCTGCGCACCCCGCTGCCGGAGGGCGCCGGCCGGTACGCCTACCTCGTCTTCGAGCGGATCCGCGGCACGCTCGAAGGGCGCATCGGCGCCGGCGACCTGGCCGCGCTCGACCGGCTCATCGGCGGCGGGCCCGAGGACGTACGCCACCGGGACGACCTCGTCGTACGGTCCACCCGTGAGACGTGGATGGCCCGCCGCCCCACCTGAGCCGAACGGGAGCCCGAACGCCTTTCAGCTGGTGACCGCGACGACCGTGCCCGCCGAGATCGCCGCCACCGTCCGCAGCACCGCGGCGTTCACCGCTTCCGCGCCCCAGCTGCTCTGCTCCAGTTCCTTCGCCCGCTGGTAGACCTGGCCGGACCACGGGACGGAGCGGTGCAGGGTCGGCAGCGTGCCGCTCGCGGAGAGCAGTCCCGTCAGCGCCGCCGTACGGTCGTCGGGTTCCGCGCCGTCGATCAGGACGGCCCGGACCTTCTCCACCAGGGCCTTCTTGTACCCGGTGTCCGCGACCGTCGTCGACGTCGTACGGAACAGACCCAGCGTCTTCTTGGTCTCCTGGCGCAGCATGCCCCGCTCGACGAGCCGGTCGAGGACCGTCTCCCGCATGCCCGTACCGATCTCGATGAGGAGGGTCTGGACGCCGCGCACGCGCTCGCCGACCTTCGCATGCGCTGCCCGGAGCAGTGGATCCGACGGCGTACGACCGGCGACGGCGTGGACCTTGACGCCGTTCAGCCCCTTGTCGTTCTCATCGGCCCTGATCCGGCCGCCGAGGCCGAGCTCGACGAGGACCGCGCCGCCCAGCGTGTAGTACAGCGTGCCCGCCCCCGCGATGGCCCCCGACCTGTCGTCCATCATCAGCAGCGTCAGGTCTTCGACGATGAGCAGGCCGTGCTGATTCTCGTACGCGTTCCCGTTCTCGTACGCGTTCCCGTCCTCGTCCTCGTACTCGTTCCGCTTCTGCATGGTCCGTTTCCAACCGTCGGGTTCGGCAACGCGGGCTTTCGTTCACGCTAGGCCCGGAGGCGCGCGGAGGGCCCTGCGTCCTGTCACCACTGTTCATGACAGACGTCATATCCGGCTCCGGGGCAAGGCCGCCCGACCTCACGGCAGCGCCGATAGCATCCGGACGAGACCCGAATGGATGAGGAGCGACGCGTGCGATTCGCACTGGAATCACTGTTCACCGACGTGCCCGCCGAGCAGATCGCCGAAGCTCGCGCCTTCTACCGGTCGAGGGCGGCGGGGCGGGGACCCGGCACCTTCGAGGAACTCAAGGAGGCGCGAGCGAAGAAGCCCGCACCTCGTGCGACCGTTCCGCCTGCCGTCGAGGAGACGATCGAGGCCGCCGGAGTGCGTGTCCCGGTCCGGATCTTCCTGCCGGCCGATGGCCGTCCGCCCCAGGGTGTCTACCTGGGCATCCACGGCGGCGGCTTCTACATGGGCACCGCGTCGCAGGGCGACGAACGCCACCGCGATCTCGCGGACGCCCTGCACATCGCCGTCGTCGCCGTCGACTACCGACTGGCGCCCGAGCATCCCTGGCCGGCCGCGCCCGACGACTGCGAAGCGGTGGCGCTCTGGCTCGTCGAGCAGGCCGAGGACCGTTTCGGGACCTCCCGGCTCGCGATCGGCGGAAGCTCGGCGGGCGCCACCCTCGCCCTGGCGACCCTGCTCCGGCTGCGCGACCGGGGCATCGCCGACCGGTTCACCGGGGCCGCGCTCCGCTTCGGCGCCTACGACCTGAGCGCACAGACTCCGGGCGGCCGGCTGTACGCGGACGAGTACTTCATCCACGCGTACGTCGGCCACGTGCCGGACCGCGACCGCACCCTTCCCGACATCTCGCCCCTCTACGCCGACCTGAGCGGCCTTCCCCCGACACTGCTGGTCGTCGGCAGCGACGACGTCCTGCTGGAGGACAACCTGATCATGGCCGGGCGGCTGTCGGCGGCCGGCAACGACGTCGAGCTGCGCGTCTACCCTGCCTCGCCCCACGGCTTCACCGGCCATCCCACCGCCCTGGCCGCCACCGCGATCGACGGCGTCACCTCCTGGCTGCGTGACCGGATCAGCGGTCACCTCTGACCCGGGCGTGCAGATGCATGTCGTGCCGCCCGTCGTCGTGCACGGCCGCGTTGCGCTTGGTGCCCTCCAGCCGGTAGCCGGCCTTCGTCGCGACCCTGCACGAGGCGTGGTTACGCGTCGAGTGGTCCAACTCCAGGCGGTAGAAGCCGACGTCGTCCAGGGCCCACGCGCTGAGCACCGCGAGCGCCCGGGTGGCCACGCCCGCTCCGCGGGCGGCCGGGAGCACCCAGTACGCGGCGATCGCGACGCCGTCGTCGAAGTCCAGACCACGCAGCGCCATCCGGCCGAGCACTTCGCCGTCGTCGCGCGCGACGGCGAAGTGGCAGCCCTTCTCGCGCTCCCAGTCCTGGCGGTACGCGGCGAACCACTCCTCCACCTGGGCCTCGCTCGTAGGACGGTTCGGATGCCAGCGGCGCGTCTCGTCGTCCTGGTAGGCGGAGAGGAACGCCGCCGCGTCGGCCCGCTCCCAGGGGCGCAGCAGCAAGCCGTCGTCGTCCGTGAGCACGGGCTGCGGGGCACCGGAGAGGGAGCCGGAGGCCATGGCGGGAGGCGTCGACAGCGTACGAGTCATGGCCTCATGATCCCCCGGCGACGAACCCGGGCCCGTGCTCTTACGGTCGCAGCCGGACCAGCCCCGGTCCCGACGGGTGACCCGGCTCGAAGGCGTCCGGGATCCCCAGCCTCAGGCCCCGGCTCCGGGCGACCCGGTGGACGTCCCGCAGCGAGTGCGCCAGCGCGGCGGCGACATGGCGGAGCTGGACGGCTGTGGACCCGTCGTCCGCGACCATGTCGTCGGCGTGGTCGAGGAGTTCGTACGCCATACCGAGCTGCATGGCCTCGACCTTGTCGGCCTCACGCGAGACCTTGCCGTCGCCGTTGCCGAAGACGTAGCACGGCCTGCCTGCCGTGCCGGCCCAGGGGAGCAGGCGGACGGTGGTCGGCAGTTGTTCGTTCATGAGGGCGTCAACTCCGTGAGCAGTGGGGGCGAATTCTTCGCTGCGTAGCGATCCACTCACAGCGTGCGAGCGGCGCGGCTAGGCTCGCCAGAGGGTTTGTGGTGACACCGCGTTCGTCGCACGGGAGTTGGCTGTGAGTAATACCTATGGCGCATGGTTGAAGGCTCAGCGGGAAGCGGCCGGCCTGACCCAGCAGCAGCTCGCGGACCTGGCGATCATGACGCGGTCGCATATTTCGCACATCGAGGCCGGTCGTCGCATGCCGAGCGAGGAGGACGCCCGGCGGCTCGACATGGCCCTGGGGACGGGCGATGTGCTGACCACCTTCCGCCCCGGCGCGGACAACGAAGTGCTCGCGAACTACTTCGCACCTGTACAACACCTTGAGCAGCAAGCGACGGTGATCCGTGAGTTCGCGCCCTCGCTGGTTCCGGGAATCCTTCAGACCGAGGCGTACGCACGAGCGGTTCTCGGCAGAGCGTTTCCCTCAATGAGCCCCGCGGAACGTGACAGGGCGGTCGTCGCACGCCTGAAACGCGCCCAGATCCTCGAGAATCCGGCGACACCGGTGGTCTGGGCAGTGCTCGACGAGGCAGTGCTACGACGCCCGGTCGGCGGTGCAGCAGCCATGGCCGAGCAGATCGACCACATCGTCGCCCTGACGGAATCGGAACGCATCCGCACGCATGTGATGCCGCTGGGACTCGGATACCACCCGTTGCTGGACGGGATGCTGACGTTGATGTGGTTCGACGACCAGCCTCCGGTCGCCTACAGCGAAGGGCTGCGGATGGGGAAGCTGCACGATTCGCCATCCGTGGTCGAGGCGTTCCAGGGCAACTACACTCTCGGCCTGAGCGACGCGCTGCCGCTGAAGGAGTCTCTGGCAGCGATGAAGGCGACATCGAAGGGCTTCAGAGACCATGGCTAGCGAAACCGTTCCGATGACGTCGCTCCTCGACGACTGGCGCAAGTCGTCCTACAGCAATGGTGACAGCGGCAGCTGCCTGGAGGTCCAGGACCACCACCCCACCGCCGTCCCCGTCCGCGACTCCAAGGTCCCCGGCGGGCCCGCCCTGCTCATCCCCGCCGCCGGGTGGACCTCCTTCGTGGACGCGGTCAAGCGCGGGGCCCTCTCCGCCTGACCCGGAAGAGCAGGCGGAGAGGGCCCTGAGGGCTGGCGCCCTCGCCTCACTCCCCCACGTACTCCGCCAGGTGTTCGCCCGTCAGGGTCGAGCGGGCCGCGACCAGGTCGGCCGGGGTGCCCTCGAAGACGATCTTGCCGCCGTCGTGGCCCGCGCCGGGGCCGAGGTCGATGATCCAGTCGGCGTGGGCCATGACCGCCTGGTGGTGCTCGATGACGATCACCGACTTTCCGGAGTCGACCAGGCGGTCCAGCAGGCCGAGGAGCTGCTCGACGTCCGCGAGGTGCAGGCCGGTGGTCGGTTCGTCGAGGACGTAGACGCCGCCCTTGTCGGCCATGTGCGTTGCCAGCTTCAGGCGTTGGCGTTCGCCGCCGGACAGGGTGGTGAGGGGCTGGCCGAGGCTCAGGTAGCCGAGGCCGACGTCCGCCAGGCGGTCGAGGATCTTGTGGGCCGCCGGGATCGCCGCCTCTCCGGAGCCGAAGAACTCCTCGGCCTCGGTGACCGACATCGCGAGGACCTCGCTGATGTCGCGGCCGCCCAGGTGGTAGTCGAGCACCGAGGGCTGGAACCGCTTGCCCTCGCAGTCCTCGCAGGGGCTGGAGACGCTGGCCATCATGCCGAGGTCGGTGAAGATGACGCCCGCGCCGTTGCAGGTGGGGCAGGCCCCCTCGGAGTTGGCGCTGAACAGGGCGGGCTTCACGCCGTTGGCCTTGGCGAAGGCCTTGCGGATCGGCTCCAGGAGGCCCGTGTACGTCGCCGGGTTGCTGCGGCGGGAACCCTTGATGGGGCTCTGGTCGACCGAGATGACGTTCTCGCCCGCCGGGATCGAGCCGTGGACGAGCGAGCTCTTTCCGGAGCCGGCGACGCCGGTGATGACGGTGAGGACGCCGAGTGGGATGTCGACGTCGACATCCTGGAGGTTGTGCGAGGTCGCGCCACGGATCTCCAGGGCACTGGTGGACTTGCGCACCTCGTCCTTGAGGACGGCCCGGTCGTCGAGGTGGCGGCCGGTGACGGTGTCGGAGGCGCGGAGGCCTTCCAGGGTGCCTTCGAAGCAGACGGTGCCGCCCGCCGTACCGGCCCCGGGGCCGAGGTCGACCACGTGGTCGGCGATGGCGATGGCTTCGGGCTTGTGCTCGACCACCAGGACCGTGTTGCCCTTGTCGCGCAGGCGCAGCAGCAGGTCGTTCATGCGCTGGATGTCGTGCGGGTGCAGGCCGATGGTGGGCTCGTCGAAGACGTACGTGACGTCGGTGAGCGAGGAGCCGAGGTGGCGGATCATCTTGACGCGCTGGGCCTCGCCGCCGGACAGGGTACCCGAGGGGCGGTCCAGGGCGAGGTAGCCGAGGCCGATCTCCACGAAGGAGTCCAGCGTCTGCTGGAGGGCTTCGAGGAGAGGGGCGACCGAGGGTTCCTTCAGGCCGCGGACCCACTCCGCGAGGTCGCGGATCTCCATCGAGCAGGCGTCGGCGATGGAGATCTTCTTGATCTTCGAGGAGCGGGCGCCCTCGGTGAGCCGCGTTCCCTCGCACTCCGGACAGGTGGCGAAGGTGACCGCGCGGTCCACGAACTCCCGGATGTGGGGCTGCATGGACTCGCGGTCCTTGGACAGGAACGACTTCTGGATCTTGGGAATCAGCCCTTCGAAGGTGAGGGTCGAGCCCTCGACCTTCACCTTGGTCGGCTCCCGGTAGAGGAAGTCCTGCATCTCCTTCTTGGTGAACTTGGCGATCGGCTTGTTCGGGTCGAGGAAGCCGGAATCCGCGTAGATCCGTACGGTCCACCAGCTGTCCGACTTCCAGCCGGGGATGGTGAACGCGCCCTCGGCGATCGACTTGGAGTCGTCGTAGAGCTGGGTGAGGTCGATGTCGGAGACCGTGCCGCGGCCCTCGCAGCGGGGGCACATGCCGCCGGTGCGGCTGAAGGTCGCCTTGACGGCCTTCTTGTTGCCGCGCTCGACGGTGATCGCGCCGCTCGCCGTCACCGAGGGGACGTTGAAGGCGAACGCGCCGGGCGGGCCGATGTGCGGCTTGCCTAGCCGGCTGAAGAGGATGCGGAGCATGGCGTTGGCGTCGGTGGCGGTGCCGACCGTGGAGCGCGGGTCGGAGCCCATGCGCTGCTGGTCGACGATGATCGCGGTCGTCAGCCCGTCGAGCACGTCGACGTCGGGGCGTGCCTGCGTGGGCATGAAGCCCTGGACGAAGGCGGGGTAGGTCTCGTTGATCAGCCGCTGGGACTCCGCGGCGATGGTGCTGAACACCAGCGAGCTCTTGCCCGAGCCGGATACTCCGGTGAACACCGTCAGCCGGCGCTTCGGGAGCTCGATGCTGACGTCCTTCAGGTTGTTCTCCCGCGCACCGTGCACGCGGATCAGGTCGTGGCTGTCGGCAGCGTGCGGCGCGGGCGGCTGCTGGGTCTTCGTTCGCGGAGCCATGCTCGTTGTCTCTCCATAACTGGCCATTAGCTGGTGCGCGGAGCCTGCTGGTGCTGACTGCTGGTGCTGATCGGTGGTGGTGGCTGCTGGTGCTGACTGGTGCGCGGAGCCTAGTGGTCGTGCGTGAGGGCCGGGGCCCGCATCGGGCCCCGGCCCCTGGTGGGGCGGGTGCTACTTCTTGGCCTGGGTGATGCGCAGCATGTTGCCGGAGGGGTCGCGGAAGGCGCAGTCGCGGACGCCGTACGGCTGGTCGATCGGCTCCTGGAGCACTTCGCCACCCGCCGCGCGGACCTTCTCGAAGGCCGCGTCCACGTCATCGGAGGAGAGGATGACGCCGCGCAGCATGCCCTTGGCGAGCAGCTCGGCCATGGTCTGCCGGTCGGCGGCCGGGGCGTTCGGGTCGGCGAGCGGGGGTTCGAGGACGATCTCCACGTCGGGCTGCGCGGGGGAGCCGACGGTCACCCAGCGCATGCCTTCGAAGCCGACATCGTTGCGCACCTCCATTCCGAGGGCGTCGCGGTAGAAGGCGAGCGCCTTGTCGTGGTCGTCGACGGCGATGAAGCACTGCGAAAGGTTGATGTCCATGCATTTCACGCTACGGGCGGGCGGTGGGATTCGCTTCTCCATTCCTGACCGGTCGTGTGAGCATCTTGGCCACGCACGCGGGGATGGTCTCGCCCGCGTCGTGGGAGCGGGCCCGGTAGGCGCTCGGGGTCTCCCCGACCAGCTCCGTGAAGCGGGAGCTGAACGAGCCCAGCGACGTACAGCCGACGGCGAAGCAGACGTCCGTGACCGACAGGTCGCCCCGGCGCAGCAGGGCCTTGGCCCGCTCGATGCGGCGGGTCATGAGATAGCTGTACGGGGTCTCGCCGAAGGCGGCGCGGAAGCTGCGGGAGAAGTGGCCGGGCGACATCAGCGCGGCGCGGGCCAGCGAGGGTACGTCGAGCGGTTCGGCGTACTCGCGGTCCATGCGGTCGCGGGCCCGACGCAGCCGGGCCAGGTCCTCCAGCCTCACTCCTTCACCTTCCTCTCCTCACCCTCCCACGGCCGCCGGCGCCCGGCCCGTCATCCGGAAACCGGTCGCCGAACCGGTCACCACTCGCGCTCGGCGATCAGCTTCTCCGGGTCCGCGTCCGTGAAGCCGTACGCCGTCGCGATCGTCCAGAAGGCCTCGCCTATCTCCTCGCGGGCGACCGTCTCGATCTCGCTGTCCGCCGCCTCGAACTCCGCCTCCAGATCGTTGAAGGCCTCGGTCGCCACCGCGGTCAGCGCGTACAGGGCGGTGAGGTCCTCGGGCCGCTCGGCCTCGATCCGCTCGCACAGGGCGTGCAGGATCGCCGTTCCCTTGTCCAGGAGGTGGTCCGGGAAGTAGTCGTCCTCGTACAGCAGGGCCATGAAGGTGTGGCCCGTCAGCTGCTCGTTCGTGATCGTCATGGTGCTCCCCCGGTGCGGTCCGTGCGCCGTCGTTCACACGCCGTCGTTCGCCGTTCTTCGCCGTTCTTCGCCGTCGTTCCGATACTCCCCCATGCCACTGACAATCGGTCCGGGTGCCGAGCATCACCCTGGACAGCGGCCACAACCGGCGGGTAACTTCGAAGGGAGTCTGAGCAAGCGCTTAGCCCATGACCGCAAGTTCTGCGAATCGACTGCCGACCTAGGAGGCATCCCGTGCGCCGTACGGTATTCAACGAGGACCACGAGGCGTTCCGGGAGACCATCCGCGCCTTCATCGCGGCCGAGGTCGTGCCGGTCTACGACGAGTGGTTCGCCGCGGGCCAGGTGCCGCGCGACTTCTACCTCAAGCTCGGCGAGCTGGGCATCTTCGGCATCGAGGTCGACGAGGAGTACGGCGGCGCGGGCATCGACTCGCACAAGTACGAGGCCGTCATCTACGAGGAGACCGCCCGCGCGGGCGTCTCCTTCGGTGGCTCCGGTGTGCACACGCTGCTCGGCCTGCCCTACGTGAAGATGCTCGCCACCGACGAGCAGAAGAAGCGCTGGCTGCCGAAGTTCGCCACCGGTGAGGAGATGTGGGCCCTCGCGATGACCGAGCCGGGCACCGGCTCCGACGTCGCGGGCATGAAGACCACCGCCAAGCTCTCCGAGGACGGCACGCACTACGTCCTCAACGGCGCGAAGACCTTCATCACCGGCGGCGTGCACGCCGACCGCGTGATCGTCTGCGCCCGCACCGCCGCCCCGCGCGAGGACGACCGCCGCTTCGGCATCTCCCTCTTCGCCGTCGACACCACGTCGGAGGGCTACTCGGTCGGCCGCAAGCTCGACAAGCTGGGCCTGAAGACCTCCGACACCGCCGAGCTGGCGTTCGTCGACGTCAAGGTCCCGGTCGAGGACCTCATGGGCGAGGAGAACAAGGGCTTCGGATACCTCGGCACCAACCTGGCCTCCGAGCGCTGGGGCATCGCCTTCGGCGCGTACGCCCAGGCCGCGGCCGCCGTCCGGTTCGCCTCGGACTACGTGCGGGAGCGCACGGTCTTCGGCAAGACGGTCGCCTCGTTCCAGAACACCAAGTTCGAGCTGGCCGCCTGCCAGGCCGAGGTCGACGCGGCCCAGGCCGTCGCCGACCGCGCGCTGGAGGCCCTGGACGCCGGTGAGCTGACGGCGGCGGAGGCCGCGTCGGCGAAGCTGTTCTGCACCGAGGTCGCCCACCGCGTCATCGACCGCTGCCTCCAGCTGCACGGCGGCTACGGCTTCATGAACGAGTACCCGATCGCCCGCCTGTACGCGGACAACCGGGTCAACCGCATCTACGGCGGCACCAGCGAGGTCATGAAGTCGATCATCGCCAAGTCCATGGGTCTGTAAGGGGTTACCTTCCCTCCATGAACGAGAGTCCCGATCCCGATCCCCTGCTCGATCTGCTCCACCTGCTCGACCTGGAGCAGATCGAGCGGGACATCTTCCGGGGCGTGAGCCGCAGTGCGCTCGTGCCCCGGGTGTTCGGCGGCCAGGTCGCGGCCCAGGCGCTCGTCGCCGCGGGCCGCACCGTCCCCGCCGACCGGGCCGCCCACTCCCTCCACTCGTACTTCCTGCGGGCCGGCGACCCCGGCGCGCCCATCGTCTACAGCGTCGACCGCATCCGCGACGGGAAGTCCTTCACCACCCGCCGCGTCGTCGCCGTCCAGCACGGGCAGCCGATCTTCCACCTCTCCGCGTCCTTCCAGACGTACGAGGAGGGCATGGAGCACCAGGCGCCGATGCCCGCCGCCCCGGACCCGGAGACCCTGCCGACGGCCGCCGAGATGCTGCCCCGGTACGCGGACCGCTTCAGTGATCCGGGGGTCGTGGACCGGCTCATCGAGGCGCGGGCCGCGGTGGACCTGCGGTACGTGGACGAGCCGCCGTTCGCCACGGTGGGCGAGGCCCGCGATCCCCGTTCGCAGGTGTGGTTCCGGACGAACGGCAAGCTCGCCGACGACCCGCTGCTGCACGTGTGCCTGGCCACGTACGTCTCGGACATGACCCTGCTCGACTCGGTGCTGCTCGCCCACGGGCGGGGCGGCTGGGCGGTCGGGGACGTCGTCGGCGCGAGCCTGGACCACGCGATGTGGTTCCACCGGCCGTTCCGGGCGGACGAGTGGCTGCTGTACGACCAGGAGTCCCCGTCGGCCTCCGGCGGGCGCGGACTTGGCCAGGCCCGTATCTACACCGCCGACGGGCGGCTGGCGATCACGGTCATCCAGGAAGGCGTCGTCCGCGTCCCCCGGGGATGACGCGCCCCCGGGGGACGCCCTCGGGGGACGCCCCCGGGATGAGCACCACCTGAAGTGCCATTTCGGACATACTCCCCACCATGAGTGACGCGAGAGCGGGCAGTGAAACTGATGGTGGGGAGTCCACTTTCACGGTGATCGTGGCGGCCGTCGCCAACCTCGGCATCGCCGTGGCGAAGGCCGTCGCCGGGCTGATCAGCGGCTCCAGCGCGATGCTCTCCGAGGCGGCCCACTCGGTCGCCGACACCGTCACCGAGGTCATGCTCCTCACCGCGCTCAAGCGGAGCGAGAAGCCGGCCGACGAGGACCATCCCCTCGGCTACGGCCCCGAGCGCTACATCTGGGCGATGCTCGCGTCCATCGCCACCTTCGTCGGCGGAGCCGTCTTCTCGATCTACGACGGGGTGCACACCCTGGTCGCGGGCGAGGAGCTGGGCGATCCGCTCGTCTCCTACCTCGTCCTCGGCGTCGCCTTCCTGCTGGAGGGCTACTCGCTGCGCACCGGGGTCAAACAGGTGCGGCGCGAGGCGTCACGGCTGCGGGTGCCGGACACGTACTACCTGCGGCACACCCCGGACACAGCGGTGAAGGCCGTCGTCATGGAGGACTCGGCGGCCCTGATCGGGCTGCTGCTGGCGGCGGGCGGTCTGCTGGGCGGGCAGCTCTCCGGCTCGGGGGTCTGGGACGGGATCGCGTCCTGCCTGATCGGGGTGCTGCTGGTGTACGTGGCGTGGGTGCTGGGCCGCTCCAACGCGCAGCTGCTCATCGGCCGGCCGCTGCCTCCGGCGGTGCGGGCCGGGGTGCGCGAGGAGCTGCTGTCGGTGCCGCACATCGTGGACGTACTGGAGCTGACCACGCTGATCCAGGGGCCGGACGAGATCCTGATCGCCGCGAAGGTCGACTTCCGGGACATGGCCACGGCCGCGGAGGTCGAATGGGCCTGCGATGAGGCGGAGGCGCAGTTGCGCGAGCGGTTCCCGTCGGTCCGGCGGGTCTATCTGGACCCGACGCCGGGGCGGGCGCAGCGGTTGCGACAGCGGCCGGAGTCCGGCTCCTGAGTGTCACGGTCGCGGCAGCCCCCCGGCTCCTGGGTGCTCACGCTCACGGGGTCAGCTCCGCCACCGTCTTCGCGATCCGCCGCTCCCGGGTCTCCTGCGCCTTCGCGCCTTCGATGGACGTGACGTGCGCCTTCTGGCGGCTGGGCGAGAGCGCGGCGAACGCCTCCGCCGCCCCGGGGGCCGCCGCCAGCGCCGCCGCGAGGTCCTCGGGCGGTTCCACCGTGCGGGGCGCGGTGTCGAGGGTCAGCTCCACCTCGATGGCATCGCCGCCGCCGATGCCGGTCTCCTTGCGTTTGTCGGAGCTGAACGGGATGAGGTACTGGCCGCCCATCGGGGCGATCGTCGAGCGGTACGCGTAACCGTTCACCGTCACGTTCACCGGGGGGCGCTTGCCGGCTCCGAGAGCCTCGACCACGGCCTCCGGGACCTCGATGCCGGTGTTGTTCCCGGTCTGGAACATCGTCGTGCTGAACTTCATGGCCTCGCCCTTCGTCTGCGTCGGTGTCAGTAAAGACACCCACCGGGCCCGAAACTCATCGCCGCACCGGCCGCTACGCGGCGGGCTCCTCCACGGGCTCCGGCTCCTCCTCCAGCAGCCCCGCCGCGTGCAGCAGGTACTCCGTCATCGGGTCGTAGAAGCGCGGGTCGGTGACATGGTCGTCCAGCGGGACCGTGACCTGGAGGGTGCCCTCCGACTCGCCGAGGAAGAGGGCCGGGTCGTTGCAGTCCGCGTAACCGATCGCGTCCAGCCCCCGCTGCCCCGCGCAGCCCGCCCAGCCGTGGTCGGCGACGACCAGATCGGGCAGCGGGCGGCCGAGGTGGGCCATGGCGTCCAGGATGGCGGCCATCGGGGCCGGGGAGTGGGTGTGCCAGAGGGTCGCCCCGCGTTCCAGCATCGCGACGTCGGCGAACTGGAACACCATGCCCTCGTCCGCCATCAGCCCGGACGGGATGCGGACGATCTCGCAGCCCGCGCGGCGCAGCGCGTCCGCCGTCTGCCGGTGCACGTCCAGCAGGCCGCCGGGGTGCCCAGTGGCGAACAGGACGCGCTCGCGGCCGTCGGCGGCCTTGCGCAGCCGGGCCGCCATCCGCTCCAGGGCGTCGACCGTCAGCTCGGGGTCGATCGTGTCCTGGCCCTGCCGGTGGGCGGGGTCGTCGTTGACGCCGCAGCGCTCGGCCATCACCGCGAGCACGTCCTGCTCGTCGGTCCAGCGGTCGCCGAGCTCCAGGCCCAGCCAGTAGTGGCGGTCGCCGTTGGCGAGCTTGCGGTAGTGGGAAAGGTTGTTGTCGCGTGGCGTGGCAACGTCTCCCGCGATACGCGTACGGACGAGGTGGTCGACGAGGGCGGCACGGCTGGGTATCGGCATGGACCCATTGTGCCGTCCGGTGTGCGGGGCGTGCCCGGTGTCTTGCCCGGCGGACGGCCCGGCGGACGGCCCAGGAGCCGGTCCGGGAGCCGGTCAGGTGTCGGCCCGGCAAGTCTTCCGGGACTGTTCACCCTCGCGTGACCTGCTTCTTCCCCCGCCGGGCGGGTGCCGGGCTCGAATGGAACCACCCAGAGGTCTGGACCAATTGAGTCGCGCCAATCCGTTGTCTCATTCCGCCCGTTGCAGCCCTCTCGGGTAAGTGGTCTATACCTCTGGCCGTAGGGTGGGCCATCGGAAACGGGCACAGAAAAACGGGCACATACGCAGCCGTGGGGGGCTTTATGACCGTGCATCACCTTCCGCAACCTCCGTCCGACGACGAGCTCTACTGGTACTTCGGGCCGCAACGCCGGTGGGTGCTGGTGAGCAGCTCCCTGGCCTTCGTGTTCACGGCGGCGACGATGTTCACCTTCGCGTTACGGACCCCCGCACTGTGGGCGTTCCTCGCGATCCTCGGGCTGAACGTCGTGGCCCTGCTGCTGTCCTCCGTGAACAGCCTGCGTCAGCGCCGGCTGACCCGCTCCTCGCACGAGGTGCTCGTCCGCGCCTGGCGGCCCGCCGCGCTGCCGGACGTGGACCTCTATCTGCCGACCTGCGGCGAGCCGCTGCCCGTCCTCGCCAACGCCTACCGCGCGGTCGCCGCCCTCGACTGGCCCGACGCGCTCACCGTCTGGGTGCTGGACGACGCCGACCGGGCCGAGGTGGCGGCCCTGGCGGCCGAGCACGACTACCGGTACGTCGTACGCCCCGACCGGGGACACCTGAAGAAGGCCGGGAACCTCAACCACGCCCTCACGCTGTCCGACGCCGAGTTCATCGCCATCCTGGACGCGGACTTCGCGCCCCGGCAGGACTTCCTGCGCCACCTGGTCCCCTATCTCGCGGACCCCGCCGTCGGCATCGTGCAGAGCCCGCAGTGCTTCGACACCGACGCGGGCATGGACTGGATCCAGCGCGCCGCCGGGGCCGCGCAGGAGTGGTTCTTCCGCTGGATCCAGCCCTCGCGGGACGCCAGCGACGCCGCGATCTGCTGCGGCAGCAACGCCGTCTACCGGCGCTCCGCGATCGACCTCGCGGGCGGCTTCGCCCGGCTCGACCACAGCGAGGACCTGTACACCGGACTCGCCCTGCACGAGCGGGGGTTCCGCACCCAGTACGTCCCCGTCCTGGTCGCCAAGGGCACCTCGCCGGACACCGTCACCTCGTTCGTCAACCAGCAGTACCGGTGGGCGATGGGCAACCTGCACCTCCTCGGCACCCCGGTGCTGAAGCGGATGGGCGCGCCCTGGCGGATGCGGCTGTGCTTCTACGAGGGCGTCGTCGGCTACCTGACCACGGCCGTGAACACCTTCGCCGCGCCGCTGCCTCCGCTGGTGATGATGTTCTGGTACCCGGACCACGTCCGGCCCTGGCACGTCCTGCCGCTCCTCGCCCCGCTGTGGCTGTGGCACGTGCTGCTGCCCCGGATCAGCCGGACCCGGTGGCGGGTGGAGGTGATCCGGGCCAACGTCCTCACCAGCGTGGCCGCCGCCACCGCATTCTGGCACACCCTGCGCGGCCGCAGCGCCGCCTGGGTGCCCACGGGGGCGCAGAGCAAGGAGCCCCGGAGCGGCGGGAGTTCGGGGTCGATGGCCCGGCGGGTCGTCGGCGTCTCGCTGGGCTGGCTCGTCCTGTCCAACGGGGCCGCCGCGGCGGGCCTCGCCCTGGCCGTGGCCCGTAACGGCTGGGAGCCCAACTGGGGCCTCGGCCTCTACCTCCTGGTCCAGCTGCAGATCAACGTGCCCCTGATCCGGGACCTCACCCGGGACCTGTCCCTGTCCCTGTCCAGGTCCCGGCCGCGGTCCCGGCCCCCGGGCCGTACGGGCATGCTGCCCCGCCGCTGGCCCGAGGCCCTCGCCGCCTCCGCCGTCCTCCTGCTCACCGGCCTGCTCGCCTCCGGGTGGGTCGACCCGATGCTCCCGTGGCTGAGTTGAGCCGCCCCGAAAGGCGCCACCCGATGCCCTTCCTCCTTGCACCCGGACCCCGCCGAAAGCGGTCCGCCGCCGCGTCCGTCACACCCCTGCGCTCGGGCGGCGAGTCCGGGCCCAGCCCGCACCGGTCCACGTTCCGGCCCGACATCGAAGGTCTGCGCGCGGTCGCCGTGCTGGCCGTTCTCGCCTTCCACGCCCAGATACCGGGGGCGGCGGGCGGCTTCGTCGGCGTGGACGTCTTCTTCGTCATCTCCGGCTATCTGATCACCGGGCTCCTGGTCCGGGAGGCGATCACCACCGGCCGGATCCGGCTCGGCGACTTCTTCTCCCGCCGGGCCCGGCGGCTGCTGCCCTCCGCCGCCGTCGTCCTCGCGGCGGTCGCGGTCGCCGGGGCATGGTTGACCGTGCCGCTGCTCCGCGCCGACCTGGAGCAGGACGTCCTCGCGGCCGCCCTGTCCGTCGCCAACTGGCGGTTCGTCGCCCAGCAGACCGACTACCTGGCCGCCGGGCACGACCAGAGTCCGCTGCTGCACTTCTGGTCGCTCGCCGTCGAGGAGCAGTTCTATCTGTTCTGGGCCCCGCTGCTGGCGGTGGCCGTGCTGGTCGCCGCCCGTGCGGTCCGCCGGGGGCGGGCCGTGCGCGCGGTCGTGGCGCTCGCGACCGCCGCCGTGGCCGTGGCCTCGTTCGCGCTGTCCCTGCACTGGACGCGGGACTCCGTCTCGCTCGCGTATCTCGGAACGCCTTCGCGGGTCTGGCAGTTCGCCGTCGGCGCGCTGCTGGCGCTGCTGCCCTGGCACCTGCTGCGCGGGCCGCGTCCGCTGCGGCTGGTGTGCGGATGGGCGGGGGCGGCGGCGATCGTCTGGTGCGTCGTGGCGTACGACGCGTCGACCCCGTACCCCGGTCACGCGGCGCTCGTCCCCACCCTGGGCACGGCCGCCGTCATCCTCGCCGCGATCCCGGGCCGGGGCGAGCGCGACGCCCAAGGGGCCTTCGGCGTCGGGCGGTTGCTGGCGGGGCGGGCCCCTCGAGCGGTCGGGCGGCTCTCGTACACCCTCTATCTGTGGCACTGGCCGGTGCTCGTGCTCGCCGAGGCCCGACTCGGGGCGCTCGGCTGGCCCGCGAAGGCAGCGCTGACACTGGCGGCCGTCCTGCCCGCCCTCGCCACGATGCGGTGGGTCGAGCAGCCGCTGCGCCGCAGCCGTACGGTCTCCGAACTCCCGCGCCGGGGACTGGCGGTGGGGGTCTCCGCCATCGTCCTGCCGGTGGTGCTCGCGCTGGTCGTCGGCACCACGACCCTGCATCTGCTGGGCCCGGCCACCCCGGTCGACGTCAAGGGCCTGCCGCCGGGTGCGACCGCCGGTCCTTCGCTGCTGGCCCGGACCGACGGCTCCGCGCTCGCGGACGGCCCGCTGGTGCCGGGCCCCGCCCAGGCGCGCAAGGACTTCCCGCCGGACGGGGCCTGCCAGGTCGCCCCGGCGGTGACCCGCAGCCCGGAGTGCCTGTTCGGGGCGGTGGACAGCCCGGACCGGGTGGTCCTGCTCGGCGACTCGCACGCCGGCCAGTGGTTCTCGCCCCTGCTCGCACTGGCCTCCCGGCGCGGCTGGGCGCTTCAGGAACTGGTGAAGCAGGGTTGCCCGTTGCCGCAACTTACGGTCACGAACCCCCAGTTGGGGCGCGTCTACCGGGAGTGCGACAGCTGGCGGGCCGACGCCCTGGACCGCCTGCGTACGGGGCCGAAGCCCCGGCTCATCGTGATCGCCTCGCTCAACCGGTACACCGCCGACGAGAAACTCCTGACCGCCGCGTGGGAGAAGACGCTGAAGCCGCTGCGGGCGACCGGTGCCCCGATCGTGTACATCGAGGACACTCCCGTACCGGGGACGGATATCCCCGCGTGCGTCTCCGGCGCTCCGGATGACGCCGCCGCCTGCGCGTTCAGCCGGGCGGACGCGATGCCGGCCGACCCGCTGGCGCGGCGGATCGCGGCGGGTGCGGTGCCGGGCGTACGGTCCGTCGGCGTGAACCCGGTGCTGTGCCCGGGGGACGGCCCGACCTGCCCGGCGGTACGGGACCGGATCCTGCTCTACCGGGACGACGCCCATCTGACGAACGCGGCGGCCATCGTGCTGGCCCCCCGGCTGGAGCGGCTGCTGACGGAGTCGGGCGCGCTGCCCGCGACGGGCGCCACCGCAGCCGGGGCGGACGGGTCGGACGGCTGGACCGAGCTGCTGCGGGACGACTTCGACGGGCCGAAGGGCGGCCGCCCCTCCGCCGCGAACTGGCAGTACGACCTCGGCACCTGCTACCCCGGCTGCCCGGCACCGCAGTGGGGCACCGGCGAGATCGAGACCATGACCGACTCGACCGACAACGTGCGCCTGGACGGCAGGGGCGTACTGGAGATCGTCCCCACCCGGCGGAACGGGCAGTGGAGTTCGGGGCGGATCACGACCGTGCGGTCCGACTTCGCGCCGCCGCCCGGCGGGGCGCTCCGGATCGAGGCGTCGCTCGCGCTGCCGGACGCGACGGGGCCGGGGGCGGCGGGCTACTGGCCCGCGTTCTGGACCCTGGGCGGCTCACTGCGCGACGGGTACACCGGCTGGCCGGGGGTCGGCGAGCTGGACGTGATGGAGTCGGTCAACGGCCGGGACACCGTCTTCGGCTCGATGCACTGCGGGGTCCTGGACGGCGGCCCGTGCGAGGAGCCCGTGGGGCTGACGTCGGGTCCACAGGCGTGCGCGGACTGCCGTACGGCGTTCCGTACGTACGCCGTCGAGGTCGACCTCTCCCCCGGCGCGGAGGAGGTGCGCTGGTATCGGGGCGACCGGGTGTACCACCGGGTGCGGGCCGACACGATGGACGCCGGGACCTGGAAGCGGGCGGTGGACCACGGGGTGTTCCTGATCCTGAACGTGGCGATCGGCGGCAAGCTGCCGGAGGCGGACGGCGCGACGGTGGCCCCCGCGACCGAGCCCGGTCACCCGATGCGGGTAGACCACGTCACCGTCTCGGTCAGGGGCTGAGACTCCGGTCCGGGCTCGGGCTCGGGCTCGGGCTCGGGCTCGGGCTGAGGCCTTCGACGGTGAGCGTGAACAGGCGGTCCGCCTGGATCGCCGGCTCGGCGTGGTGCTCGGTGGCCAGGGCGATGCCGACGGCGAGGGTGATCAGGTCGTGGAAGGTGACGCCCGGCCTGACCACCTCGTCGCGCAGGGCCCGGCGGAGCAGCGGGGTGGCCGCGTCCTCGATCGCCGTGCCGCAGGAGTGCGGCGCGGGGTCGTCGGTGGGGGGCTCGTAGGTGAGGGCGTCCGCGAGCCCCCGGGCGGAGACGGCGTACCGCACCAGGTCGTGCAGCCACTCCAGCAGAGCGGCCCGGCCGTCCTCGGCCCGGCTCAGCTGGTCGGCGCGCTCGCAGAGGGCCTGGATCCGTTCCTGGAAGACCGCTTCGAGGAGGGCCTGGCGGGTGGGGAAGTGGCGGCGCACGGTGGCGGAGCCGACGCCCGCGGTACGGGCGACCTGTTCGAGGGAGGCGGCAGCACCGTGCCGGGCGACCTCCGCCTCGGCCACGGCCAGGATGCGGCTGTAGTTGCGGCGGGCGTCCGAGCGCTGACCGGTCACATGCTCTCCTTGCTAAGTGGTGGGCCCCGCCATATCGTAGCGAGTGCGAAACGGTGGGCCCCGCCGTTTTCTGTTTCGCGGTCCCGCCACCGATTTCCGACGGTCCCGCCGCCGATTTCCGACGGTCCCGCCGCCGCTCCGCCGCTTCCCGAGGAGACACCGCCATGGCATCACCGGCATCATCGGCATCACTGACATCACGTACCGCCCCCGTACTGGTCACCGGCGCCACCGGTCGCCAGGGCGGCGCTGTCACCCGCGCCCTGCTGGCCGCCGGTGTGCCGGTGCGCGCCCTGGTGCGCGACCCGCACACCCCGCGCGCGCAGGCCGTCGAGGCGCTCGGTGTCGAGCTGGTGACCGGAGACCTCTCCGACCGGTCCTCGCTGGATCCCGCCTGCGCCGACGTGCGCGCGGTGTTCTCGGTGCAGATGCCGCCGATGGACGAGAGCGGAGTCGACTTCGCCGGGGAGCTGGCGCAGGCGACGAACCTCATCGAGGCGGCGCGGGCCGCGGGCGTACCGCAGTTCGTCCAGTCCTCGACCAGCGGCGTCGGGCGGCACACGGAGACACCGGGCTGGGCGGAAGGCCGATGGGCGGCGATGGAGCCCTACTTCGACACCAAGCTGGCGATCCTGGAGAAGGTGCGCGGGGCCGGCTTCGCCCGCTGGTTCGTGGTCAAGCCCGCGTTCTTCATGGACAACCTGCCTCAACTGGCGCCCGAGGGGCCCGGGGGCGGCCTGGCGACGGTCATCCTGCCGGAGACGGTGCTGGCGCTGGTGGCGACCGAGGACATCGGCGCGGCCGTCGCCCACGCCGTACGGGAACCCGACCGCTTCCACGAGGTGGAGCTGGAGCTCGCGGGCGACCGGCTCACGATGGAGCAGGTGGCCGGGGTGCTGTCCACGGCGTGGGGCGTACCGCTGAAGGCCCCCTCGATGGACCTCGACGAGGCGCTCGCGGCGGGCATGCCGGCATGGGGCGCCGGTCACCTGTGGAGCAACGCCATCACCCAGCCGGCCCGCCCCGGACTCGCCGAGGAGCTCGGGATTCCGGTGACCTCGTTCGCCGTCTGGGCGCAGCGGCACCTGACGGCGGCGGCCTGACAACGACAGCCGGCGGGGCGGCCCTACGGCACCGCGGAGAGGACCGTCACCACGGTCACCGTGGAGATCGCCGCCTGGAGGTTGCGGATCGCCTCGCCCACGCTCACGCCCACCCAGTGGCCCTCGGCGATCTCGGCCATACGCGGGGCGACCTGCTTCTTCGGCAGGTCGGGGAAGGCCTGGCGGTGCATGCCCGTGGCGTGCACGAGGGCGACGAGCGCGCTGGTGCGGGCGTCCGGCTCGGCCCTGTGCAGCACCACGGCGGCCAGCCGGGCACGCAGCTCCCGCTCGACCGTTCCGTCGGCTTCCGGGTAGCGGCGCACGGGGAAGACCCCGAGGGCCCGGTGCTTCTCCTCGGTCACCAGACCGCGGGCGACGAGGCTGTCCACGACGTCCTGGGAGCCCTTGGCGTGGTCCCGGGTCAGCCAGGCGACGACCTTGCGGCTGCTGGAGGTCTCGTGGACCCAGCGCGCGAGCCGGCCGAGGCGGCCGTCCAGCAGGGCGTCGCCGGTCGGGGTGGGGTCGAAGACCTCGACCCGGCCGCCCTTGACCGTGACGCGCCCCGCCATGACCAGTTCCAGGAGCATGCCGGCCGCCACACCCCAGCGGGCGGCGCTCTCCCCCTTCGCCGCGCCGGTCTCGTCGTCCAGCGACAGCAGCATGATCTCTTCGCCCAGTGAGACGGTCATGGTGTGCGGCTCCCCGATTCGTAGCGTGTTGACCGGAGAGACGTACGTACCCCGTTCGTGGTTGCTCGGAACCCCAGGTGGCCCGGATGGGAACCGGATGGGAAAGCCGCTGCTCAGGAGGGCTCCGCCGCGGCGAAGGCGCCACGGGCCAGCCGGTGCAGCAGGGCGGCGGTCGCCGCGCGGCCGGGCAGGGCCTCGGGGCGGGCCAGGTGCGGGGTGGAGTTCAGCAGGCCGAAGACGGCGTGCACGGTGACGCGGGCCCGGTTCTCGGGCAGCGCCGGATAGAGGGCGCGGACGACGCCCACCCAGACCTCGACGTACTCGCGCTGGAGCCGCCGCACCCGCTTGCGGTCCGTGTCGCGCAGCCGGTCCAGCTCGCGGTCGTGGAGGGTGATCAGGGGGCGGTCGTCGAGGGCGAAGTCGATATGGCCCTCGATGAGCGCGTCCAGGAGCGCCTCCGGGGAGCCGTCGCCCCGGGCGGCGTCCTCCGTGACCCGCAGCCGTCCGCCCTCCAGCAGGCGTTCGCTGATGCCCACCAGGAGCTCGGCGAGCATCGCGTCCTTGCCGGGGAAGTGGCGGTAGAGGCCGGGGCCGCTGATCCCGACGGCGGCGCCTATCTCGTCGACGCCGACACCGTGGAAGCCGCGCTCGGCGAAGAGGCGGGCGGCCTCCCGGAGGATCTGCTCGCGGCGGGTGGGAGCCGCGACGCGGGCGGCGGCATGGGTGCTCATGAGGATTCATTCTAGACAGGGTCGTTAGCGCTCGTTAACCTGAGGGAAACGCGTTAACGCTCATTAACAGCAGAGACGTGGCACGCACATGATCGCGGTACGGGCAAGGGGGCTCGACACGATGCAGCAGGCACCGGTCCTGGCGAGCGCGGCCGATCCCGCCTCGGAGGCCTGGCAGGCCAACGAGGCGGCGCATCACGCGCTCTCCGACGAGCTGGCGGGACGCCTCGCCACGGCACGGCTGGGCGGGGGTGAGAAGGCACGGGCCCGCCACGAGGCGCGCGGCAAGCTGCTCCCCCGGGACCGGGTGGACACCCTCCTCGACCCGGGCTCGCCGTTCCTGGAGCTGGCCCCGCTGGCGGCCGAGGGGCTGTACGGGGGCGCGGCCCCGGCGGCCGGGGTGATCGCCGGGATCGGGCGGGTCAGCGGCCGGGAGTGCGTGATCGTCGCCAATGACGCGACCGTCAAGGGCGGCACGTACTACCCGATGACGGTGAAGAAGCACCTGCGCGCGCAGGAAGTGGCCCTGGAGAATCGTCTCCCCTGCCTCTATCTGGTCGACTCGGGCGGCGCGTTCCTGCCGATGCAGGACGAGGTCTTCCCCGACCGGGACCACTTCGGGCGGATCTTCTACAACCAGGCCCGGATGTCGGGCGCCGGCATTCCGCAGATCGCGGCGGTGCTGGGCTCCTGCACGGCGGGCGGGGCGTACGTCCCGGCGATGAGCGACGAGGCCGTCATCGTCCGCAACCAGGGCACGATCTTCCTCGGCGGCCCGCCGCTGGTGAAGGCCGCGACCGGTGAGGTCGTCACGGCGGAGGAGCTGGGCGGCGGCGAGGTCCACTCCCGTACGTCGGGGGTCACCGACCATCTCGCGGAGGACGACGCGCACGCGCTGCGGATCGTCCGCAACATCGTGGCCACGCTGCCCGACCGCGCGCCGCTGCCCTGGTCGGTCGAGCCGGCCGAGGAACCGAAGGTGGACCCGGCGGGGCTGTACGGGGCGGTCCCGGTGGACTCCCGCACCCCCTACGACGTACGCGAAGTGATCGCACGCGTCGTGGACGGCTCCCGCTTCCAGGAGTTCAAGGCGGAGTACGGCCAGACGCTGATCACCGGCTTCGCCCGGATCCACGGCCACCCGGTCGGGATCGTCGCGAACAACGGGATCCTGTTCTCCGAGTCGGCCCAGAAGGGCGCGCACTTCATCGAGCTGTGCGACCAGCGCGGCATCCCGCTCGTCTTCCTCCAGAACATCTCCGGCTTCATGGTCGGCCGGGACTACGAGGCGGGCGGCATCGCCAAGCACGGCGCGAAGATGGTCACGGCGGTGGCCTGCACCCGAGTGCCGAAGCTGACGGTGGTCGTCGGCGGTTCGTACGGCGCGGGCAACTACTCCATGTGCGGCCGGGCCTACAGCCCCCGTTTCCTGTGGATGTGGCCGAACGCCAAGATCTCGGTGATGGGCGGCGAGCAGGCGGCCTCCGTCCTGGCCACCGTCAAGCGCGACCAGCTCGGCGACGACTGGAGCGCCGAGGACGAGGAAACGTTCAAGGCCCCGATCCGCGCCCAGTACGAGACCCAGGGCAACGCGTACTACGCCACCGCCCGGCTCTGGGACGACGGCGTGATCGACCCCGTGGACACCCGCCAGGTGCTGGGCCTCGCGCTCACGGCCTGCGCCAATGCCCCGCTGCCCCAGAAGGACCCGGCCGGGCCCGGCTTCGGCGTCTTCCGGATGTGAGGAACAGATGACGATGTTCGACACCGTTCTGGTCGCCAACCGCGGCGAGATCGCGGTCCGGGTGATCCGGACCCTGCGGGAGCTGGGGGTGCGCTCGGTCGCGGTCTTCAGCGACGCGGACGCGGACGCCCGGCATGTACGGGAGGCGGACACGGCGGTACGGATCGGCCCGCCGGCCGCGTCGGAGAGCTACCTGAACGTGGGGGCACTGCTGGACGCGGCCCGCCGCACCGGTGCGCAGGCGGTCCACCCCGGCTACGGCTTCCTCGCGGAGAACGCGGCCTTCGCGGCCGCCTGCACGGACGCGGGGCTGGTCTTCATCGGCCCGCCCGCCTCCGCGATCTCCCTCATGGGCGACAAGATCCGGGCCAAGGAGACGGTCGCGGCGGCCGGGGTCCCGGTGGTCCCGGGTTCGTCCGGCAGCGGGCTCACCGACGCCGAACTGGAGTCGGCGGCACGGGAGATCGGCACCCCGGTCCTCCTGAAGCCCTCCGCGGGCGGCGGCGGCAAGGGCATGCGCCTGGTCCGCGACGCGGCGGTGCTGGCGGAGGAGATCGCGGCGGCGAGGCGCGAGGCCCGCGCTTCCTTCGGCGATGACACCCTCCTCGTGGAGCGGTGGATCGACCGCCCCCGCCACATCGAGATCCAGGTCCTGGCCGACGCCCACGGCAACGTGATCCACCTCGGCGAGCGCGAGTGCTCGCTCCAGCGCCGCCACCAGAAGATCATCGAGGAGGCTCCGAGCGTCCTCCTCGACGAGGAGACCCGGGCGGCGATGGGCGAGGCGGCCGTCCAGGCGGCACGCAGTTGCGGCTATGTCGGCGCGGGGACGGTGGAGTTCATCGTCCCGGGCAACGACCCGGCCTCGTACTACTTCATGGAGATGAACACCCGCCTCCAGGTCGAGCACCCGGTGACCGAGCTGATCACGGGACTCGACCTGGTGGAGTGGCAGCTGAGGGTGGCGTCGGGCGAGCAACTCCCGTACGCGCAGCAGGACATCAGCCTGACGGGTCACGCCGTCGAGGCCCGGATCTGCGCCGAGGACCCCTCCCGGGGCTTCCTGCCCTCCGGCGGTACGGTGCTGGCGCTGCGCGAGCCGCAGGGCGGCGGGGTGCGGACGGACTCGGGGCTCAGCGAGGGCGTGCCGGTGGGCAGCCTGTACGACCCGATGCTGTCGAAGGTCATCGCGTACGGCCCCGACCGCGCGACGGCCATCCGCAAGCTGCGGGCGGCCCTCGCCGACACGGTGATCCTGGGCGTCCCGACCAACGCGGGCTTCCTGCGCCGCCTGCTGGCCCACCCGGACGTCGTCTCCGGCGACCTGGACACCGGGCTGGTGGAGCGCGAGGCGGAGGGCCTGGTGCCGGACGGGGTGCCGGACGAGGTGTACGCGGCGGCCGCGGCGGTCCGCCGGGAGGCGCTGGAGCCGAGGCCGGACGCGGGCGGCTGGACGGACCCGTTCTCGGTGCCGAGCGGCTGGCGGACGGGGGGTGTGCGGGCGCCGCTGCTCTTCCCGCTGCGAGTGTCGGGCGCGGACCCGGTGACGTACGGGGCTCCGGCGGGCGCGATGGTCGGGCCCGACCGAGTGACGGTCGAACAGAACGGCACAATCGTCCACTTCCACCGCTCCGGCGACTGGCTCGGCCGGGACGGCGACACCTGGCACGTCCAGGACCACGACCCGGTGGAAGCGTCCCTGAGCGGGGCGGGCCGGGGCGGGGCGGACACGCTGGCGGCCCCGATGCCGGGCACGGTCACGGTGGTGAAGGTGGCCGTCGGGGACGAGGTCGAGGCGGGACAGAGCCTGCTCGTCGTCGAGGCGATGAAGATGGAACACGTGATCTCCGCCCCGCACGCGGGGACCGTGACCGAGCTGGACGTCACGGCGGGCGCGACGGTGGCGATGGACCAGGTCCTGGCGGTCGTGGCCCCTCGGGAGGACTCATGACCACGCGCACGCTCCCCATGACGATCCCGGCCCCGGGCCTCCCCTCCCGGGTCCGCATCCACGAAGTGGGCGCGCGGGACGGCCTCCAGAACGAGAAGGAGACCGTTCCGACGCCGGTGAAGGCGGAGTTCATCCGCCGCCTGGCGGTGGCCGGCCTGACCACCATCGAGGCGACGAGCTTCGTGCATCCGGAGTGGGTGCCCCAACTGGCCGATGCGGAGGCCCTGTTCCCTCTCCTCGGCGAGATCGCCGACATCGGCGACGTCACCCTCCCGGTCCTCGTCCCGAACGAACGCGGACTGGACCGGGCGCTGGCGCTCGGGGCCCGGTCGATCGCGGTGTTCGGCTCGGCGACGGAGACGTTCGCCGCGCGCAATCTGAACCGGACGGTCGACGAGTCCCTCGCCATGTTCGAGCCGGTGGTGGCCCGCGCCAAGGCGGACCAGGCCCATGTGCGCGGGTATCTGTCGATGTGTTTCGGCGACCCGTGGGAAGGCGCGGTGCCGGTGGCGCAGGTGGTCAGGGTCGCGAAGGCGCTGATGGACCTGGGCTGCGACGAGCTGTCGCTGGGCGACACGATCGGGGTGGCGACGCCGGGCCACGTGACGGCGCTGCTGACCGCCCTGAACGAATCGGGTGTGGCGACGCCCGCCATCGGCGTGCACTTCCACGACACGTACGGCCAGGCGCTGTCCAACACCCTGGCGGCGCTCCAGCACGGTGTGAGCACGGTCGACGCCTCGGCGGGCGGCCTGGGCGGCTGCCCGTACGCGAAGAGCGCCACGGGAAACCTCGCCACCGAGGACCTGGTCTGGATGCTCGACGGCCTGGGCATCGAAACGGGCGTCGACCTGGACGCCCTGACCGCCACCAGCGTCTGGCTGGCCGAACACCTGGGCCGACCGAGCCCATCCCGCACGGTCCGCGCCCTGTCTCCTTCCTCCTCTCCCGCCTCCCACAAGGAGTGAGTTACCCCATGTCTCTGGACCACCGGCTGACCGCCGAGCACGAGGAACTGCGCCGCACGGTCGAGGCGTTCGCGCACGACGTGGTCGCGCCGAAGATCGGCGACTTCTACGAGCGCCATGAATTCCCGTACGAGATCGTGCGCGAGATGGGCCGGATGGGCCTGTTCGGGCTGCCGTTCCCGGAGGAGTACGGCGGCATGGGCGGCGACTACCTGGCGCTCGGGATCGCCCTGGAGGAGCTGGCCCGGGTCGACTCGTCGGTGGCGATCACCCTGGAGGCCGGGGTCTCGTTGGGCGCGATGCCGCTGCACCTGTTCGGCACGGAGGAGCAGAAGCGGCAGTGGCTGCCGAAGCTGTGCGCGGGCGAGGCGCTGGGCGCGTTCGGGCTGACGGAGCCGGACGGCGGGTCGGACGCGGGCGGCACGCGGACGACGGCGGTGCTGGACGAGGCGACGAACGAGTGGGTGATCAACGGCTCGAAGTGCTTCATCACCAACTCCGGTACGGACATTACGGAGTTGGTCACGGTCACCGCCGTAACGGGCCGCAAGGAGGACGGCCGCCCGCTGATCTCCGCGATCATCGTCCCCTCCGGCACCCCCGGCTTCACGGTCGCCGCACCCTACTCGAAGGTCGGCTGGAACGCCTCGGACACCCGCGAGCTGTCCTTCACGGACGTCCGCGTCCCGGCGGCGAACCTCCTGGGCCAATTGGGCCGGGGCTACGCGCAGTTCCTGCGGATCCTGGACGAGGGCCGGGTGGCGATCTCGGCCCTGGCGACGGGCCTGGCGCAGGGCTGCGTGGACGAGTCGGTGAAGTACGCGGCCGAGCGCCACGCCTTCGGCAAGCCGATCGGCGCGAACCAGGCGATCCAGTTCAAGATCGCCGACATGGAGATGCGCGCCCACATGGCCCGCGTGGGCTGGCGCGACGCGGCGTCGCGGCTGGTGGCGGGCGAACCGTTCAAGAAGGAGGCGGCGATCGCGAAGCTGTACTCCTCGACGGTGGCGGTGGACAACGCCCGCGAGGCGACGCAGATCCACGGCGGCTACGGGTTCATGAACGAGTACCCGGTGGCGCGGATGTGGCGGGACTCGAAGATCCTGGAGATCGGCGAGGGGACGAGCGAGGTCCAGCGGATGCTGATCGCCCGGGAGTTGGGGCTGCCGGGCTGATCCCTTCGATGTTCTGACAGGTCCGCCCCGGCCTCCACGGAACGTTCCGTGGAGGCCGGGGCGGACGTGTCAGCGGGGCATCACTCCTTCCCCTCCGGCGGCACGAGATCGGGGCAGAGCGAGTGCCCGCACCGACAGGGCGGCCACCGGAGCGCGGCACCAGGGACGAGGTCGAGGTCGCCCTGGCCCTGGCCCTGGCCACCGTTCGGAACGACGAGAACCCCGTCGCTGCCCAGCTCTCTCATGAGCCGAGAGAGGTTTCGCCGACCACCACTGCTCTCCACCATCACAGAACCAGCCTTTCAGTCCCAGGACTACGACCGCGAGTAACGTCACTGTGACCGACAGTCCCAGGACTGTCAACCTTCCTTTCGCTGTGTTTGACTGCTCCTGTCGAGAGGAGTGACGCATGGCGCCCAAGTGGCGGGACCTGGCCGACAAACTGGCCGAACGCATCAGGAGCGGCGAGTTCGCGCCGGGCCGGCAGCTGCCGCACATCAGGGATCTCGTGGCAGCAGGCGAAGGCTCCAAGTCCACGGTCCATGCGGCGTACAAGGCGTTGGAGGCGGAAGGCCTGGTCACCTCGTCGCGCGGTCACGGCACTGTCGTACGACCGCCGGCCGCTCTCCAGCGGCTGGGCATCGACCGCTACGACAAGGCCAAGTGGCGCGACGGCGACGAAGTGGCCTTCATCGCGGACCGAGTCGCCTCGGGGCGACCGCACAGCCGTGGCGATCAGACGCAGACGGTGAGCCGCATCGAAGCCACGGACACCATTGCCGCCGCCCTTGGCCTGCGGCCAGGATCGGACGTGTACGCGCGTGCCCGCCTCATCAAGGAGAGCGGCCACCCCACCCACACCCTGACCAGCTACTACCGGCCCGAACACATCGAAGGCACCCGTCTCGTCGACCCGGCGCCCGGCCCGGCGGGGCGCGGTGGCGGGTTCCGTGTCCTGTACGACGCCGGGTACGAGATCGACCACTTGCGCGAGGAGCTCTTCGCCCGCTCGGCCACGGCGGAGGAGGCGAAGTTGCTGCAGCTACCGTCCGGCGAAGCAGTGGTGGAGCTTCACCGAACAGCGTTCACCACAGACGGAACAGTTGTCGAGTTCGCCATCGGAGTCCACGCCGCATCAAGGTTCCGCTGGACCTACGACTTCGCGGTACCGGACTCGGCGCACACGAAGGGCAAGCAGTCGTGATCACTACCCAGTCCTGGTCGGATGCCCGGCAGGTGTGGGATCACCACCTCATGCACCACACCCCGCGCCCCTGCTCGGTCATCGTCGGGCTGGGCAGCCATGACCTGGGGGTGGCCGACGTGTCAGCGAAGTTCTACCTGCGCGGGCTGGCTCCCGTCGTCGTGTTCACCGGCTCGACCAGCCCCACCACCCGCGAGCGCATGCCGCGCGGTGAGGCCGTGCACTACCGGGAGCGGGCCGTCGAGCTGGGCGTACCGGAGTCCGCCGTGCTGGTCGAGCCGAAGGCCCGTAACACCGGGGAGAACATCCGCTTCTCGCGGGCCCTCCTCGAAGAGGCCGGGGTGGACGTGGAATCCGTCCTGCTGGTCAGCAAGCCGTACGAGGAGCGGCGCGCGTACGCCACGGCGCGCAAGCTGTGGCCGGGGGTCGACATCGTGAGCGCTTCGAGTCCGATGACCTTCGAGGAGTACGTGGCCTCGATCGGGGACGACCGGCTGGTCATCGACATGCTGGTCGGGGCTCTTCAACGGCTGCTCGTGTACCCCGCGCAGGGGTTCATGATCGAGCAGCCCGTCCCGGGCGAGGTCACGGCGGCGTACGAGCGGCTGCTCGGGGCCGGGTTCACGAGTCGGCTGATCATCCCGTAGGGATCGGCACCGGACCTACAGCCCGCAGTCGACGGTCCGGACCGGGCAAGGGCCTTGACCTTCATGGCCGAGAGGGCTCGTCATCCGCAGGCAGGGGTTCGGCGGCCGAACATCCGTGGCGCTTCGCGGAGCGCTCGGCGAACGTCTTCAGGGCGTCCTTCTGGAGCTTGGGGGAGGGTGGGTGGAAGGTGTTCTTCTCTTCGTCCCAGACCGTTTCCACCGTGTACAGGACGTCACCCTGCGGACAGTCCGCCGTGGTCCACCACAACCCGTCCGAGCCTCCCACATCGGTGAGGAGTTGCTTCCCCCGAATGGTCTCCTGCCGGGCTGCCTTCACATACGGGCCGTAGTAGGCGGACAGATGGAAGCGACGAGTACCGGAGGGTTCAGCCAGCCCGCAGTCCTCGATCGGGGCCGAATCGTCCGCTGACGTCTCAAAGGAGGCCGAGTCGATGCCCGCACAGGTGCCGGTGGCCTTGCCAGCCTGTCGCAGGACACCTGAGGTGTCCTCGGGGATCTCGGGGATCTCGGGGATCTCGGGGATTTCCCCCTTCGCTATCCCCGGCTTCTCGCAGCCCCAACGCTCGGCCGCCCGGTCGAGCGTGCTGGTCACCACGCGTGCCAGCCTCGCACGCCCCTCGGGCTCTCCGAGGGATTTGCCACTGCCCTGGGGTACGGCACTCATCAGCACCGTCACCGGACCGCCCTCACCCTTTCCGCAGGACACGAATCCGCTGGCCGTTCCTGGTAGAGGACCCAACACCACGGGGCGACCTATTCCAGCCGGAGTCACCAGAGCACCACCGTTTTGCTGATTCGCCCGAGCCATTGTGCCGAGCAACATCTTGAAAGTGTCACCCCGAAATATCCGCGCTTGCAGCAATGACCTGCCTGTATCCGAGTCGACGACGCTGCAATACGTCGAATCCGTTCCTTTTCCTCGCAGTTGGTCCGCGGCGAGCAGTTCTTTCAGCTCCGATGTGTCGAGCAGCCCATCACACGCCGAGGCGAGAGAATTGTCGTCCAGCCACACGCCCTTTGCTGCATAGAGGCCCCCACCACCGACCAGCGCCAGAGCGACGGCGCCTCCGATCACCGCACTACGTCGCCTGCCGCGCCCGCCCAGGCTCGACGCGCCCATTCCTATCACGAGCCGGTCCCTCGTCCCAGAACTCCCAGAACGACGTTCCGAGAAGCGCCGTACGACTGCGATGCCTCGCCTCGCATGTTCTTCACCACTGAATCCTCCATATAGTCCATTCCCCGCCCCCCGGCCCACTGGTTGATCAAATCATGAGAGGCCATGCTGTGAGCCATCAAGCCATCGGTTGTCCCCACCCTGGCAATCTGGTCAGCCTCAGCCTTGATATCCTTCGACCATTCATAGGCAGCAACATCCAGGAGGCGTTGCGCAGCGTCACCCACTACTGGGATCATCGTCAGAGGTGCACCTCCCACGTGGTAGCCATAACGCGCGACATCATCGGCCCAATCCTTTCGATTGTCCCGGTCGTCGAGGATGATGTCGGCACCAATCGCATTGAGAGCTCCGAGACCGCTGGCCGCGCTACGTGCGGGATTGTCCCATTCCTCGGTTCCCTTTCCAGGCCCTTCCGGCGCCTCACCCAGCCCTTGAGCGCCCTGGAACCGTTCCGCTTCATACAGCAGGGCAAAGTCCGCCGGATCCTCCGCAACGCCACGCAACACACGTGCCAGGGCAGGCAGACTCACGTTGAGACGCGCCTCGTCCCCCGACGAACGGACCTCTCCGCCCGACGACCAGTCGTAGCCTGCCTCTTCGGAGAAGATGTTATGGGTATCGGGCGCATAGTCGGCCAAGGCTCTGGCCAAAGGTGAATGCATTCTGGCCGGAACACTCTCTGCACCTCTGTCACGGTCGAGAAGAGAGATGGTGTCCTGCATGACGCGAGCCTGCTCAACGGTATGCGTACCATCACGCCCCGAGCCCGATCCTGAGGGCGAGCCCGTTGCAGCCGCTTCAATGGCGGCTCCGAGACCGGCACGGTCGTCAACGTCAGCATGGAAGGGCAAGGAGAAATGATTCTTGCCGTTGTAGCCCGTCTCCCGAGCGATGTTCGTTTCCCGGTCCATAAGGTAGCGCAACCGGTCATTCTCCCGGTTTTCCGCGTCCCTACCCGCTGAGCCAGGATCGAGATAGCCCGTGGCCGCCTCGGGATCCCTGGCCATGATCTGAAGAGCCCCGTCGACCGGGTCGTTGGCGAACCACCCGCCCTCCTTCCCGTTGTACAGACCGATCAGGTCCCAGACGTCCTTGTCGTTGCTCTCGGCAGCGATCATGTCATCCGTGACATCAGCCAGGAACTGGGGCGAGTATCCATCTCCCTGCTGCATGAGCGAAATCAGACTCTGATATCCACGCGCCTGCTGGCCGTAGCCAGATCCCAAGGGGACCTTTTCACCCACGATTTCGAGATTGAACTGCTTGACGCCCACCTTCTGCATGCCTTCGCGCCAGCCATTGTAAAAAGCGGCGTCGTCAGACTTCTTCCACGCGTTGAGCTCTCTCTGGTAGCCATTGGCCCCATACGGAATCTTTTTACCATCAGAATCCTTGAATTCCGGCACTCGGGTGGCACCGGCCAGGGTGTTCGCGAGGCCCCTTTCCAGGGCCTGGTAGTCCTTCCTATTGCCGGTTTCACCAAAATGACCCAGGTCGCTCAACTTGTTTTCAAGCTTGATGGTGTTCTCGATACCAAGAGAGTTCAGCAGCGTCTGGCTGTATTTCTTGTTGTCCGCGTTGTCACGATTCAGACGCTCCCAGTTAGCGCGTTCCTCCGCTGTGAGCTTCCCATCGTCCAGGAGCGTGTCCGCGTACGCCTTCGCCTCACGCGCCTCGTAGATCTCGATGTCTCCGACGGCCGTGTTGTTGAAGCCATGCTGGGCCATGCTCGGTATGGCCTTCTCCATACCGGTCTTGACCCCGGCGGCCTTCCTCAGAGCGAGCTTCGCTCCCTGATCCGCGTCATCGACCGCTTGCACCGCAGCCTTGATGCGCCGGGTCCAGGCCGCCTCCGCCTCGGTGCGCTTACGTACGTATTCGTGATAGACGGCTTGGTAGTCGGGGTCGTTGCGGTAATGAGCGATCTTGCTGAAGTCGTATGTCGCTTTGCCCTGGGAATCGATAGACATGTCATCCTCGATCGCCTTGGCCACGGTGTCGGTAACCACCTTGCACAGCCTGACGAACTGGGTGTGGGCGTCACGAAGCAGCGAGGCGATGGCCTTTGCCTCGGTCTGTGCGCCCTGGAGTTGCGCGCGGGTCGCTTTGAACTGCGCGGAGGCGGAGTCTGCTGTGAGCCCGTACCACCCGCCATCGCTGGCAAGCGGCTGGACCTTGGCCTTGTACAGGTCCTCGACCTCTTTGAAGGCCTTGGCCATCGCGACCCACTTGTCGGCTGCGGTGGTCAGCGAGTCCAGCTTCGTCGTGACGACGTCCTGATAGGTCAGCATCCTTGCCCCCGTGCGCTCTGTACTGCTGTGGTGCGGCCGTTCTTCGTCATGCCACGCACTGCGCGGCCGTTCGCTGCACTACTCGGCATCCGGGATGAACGGGCCGTGGACCGGCGGCGCCGGGGGGCCGCTGAACGGTGGCGGCTGGAGGCCCGGGCCGTAGAGTGCCGGAAGCTGCGGGCCGCCGAGCCTCCGCAACGCGCTGCCCGTGTCCTGATCATCAAGGATGAAGTTCTGCTTGGCGCCTTGAAGGGCGTTCTTGTCGTTGGCCAACCGCCCCTGGAGGCTCTTCACCTGAAGGCCCCACTCCTCCAGAGCATCCTTGAGTCCGGTCGCTGTCGCCCAGCCCTTGAATCCGGTCACCGCACTGTTGGTCGACTCGTCGGCGGTCACACCCGCCTCCCCGGCCGCGGGCTCGATCTCGGTGGTCAACGCGTTCGCCGCCGCTGTCTTGCCCGAGGCGTTCGTCTTCAGGTCGGCCTGCCCGCCCCCCTGGGCGCCAGCGGCGTTGAGGCGCATCATCACATCGTTCTTGTGCGCGGCCCATTCCTGCTCGAACGACACCAATTCCCCCGAAGATCGCTTGATCGGATCAGCACACCACCCTACGTACAGGGTTTCAGGTTGCGTGAACCGACCCGTGACTGCACTCCCCCTTAGCTTCTGCTGCACGGGGACAGGTGTGGCCTCGCCGCTGCCACTGCCAGTTGCGAGGCCACCTCTGGCCGATCGACCGCCCCCTACCGGAGCGCGACGGACGGCACCGCCACCCCGTCCTCCGTCACGTACTTCACGCCGGCGTCGTTCTTCGTGATCGTGAACGCGTCCAAGGTCTCCCCCACCTCCTTGTCCGTCGTCGACCTGTCGTCCCACTTGGCCCCGATGACCGCCTCGTAGCGGATCGTGTTCTCCGTGACCGTGATGCCCTGGAACGTCGACGTGTGCGCCGCGCGGGCCACCTGCGTCGCGCCGTTGCGGGTCCAGACGTTGTCGTCGGCCGGGGACAGCTCGTAGTACTTCGGGCCCGCCATCGCGACCGCGTAGACCGGGCCCGTCGTCACGCCCGGGATGTCCGTCGCGTCCGCGTTGACGTAGCCGCGGGCGTAGACGTGGTCGTGGCCCATCAGGACCAGGTCGATGTCGTGGCGCTGGAAGACCGGCAGCCAGGCGTCGCGGATCGGCTTCTCGTCACGGCCTTCCGCCGCCGAGAAGACCGGCTGGTGGAAGGTGGCCACCGACCACTTGTTGGGGTTGTCCGCCAGGATCGTGTCGAGCCAGCGGGCCTGGAGGTCCAGCCACAGCTTCTGCGGGTCCGGGCAGTCGACCGAGCAGGACGGGAGGTCCGGCGGGGTCATCAGTTCGCGGGCGTCGTGCGTGCTCGCGTTGAGGGTGATGAAGCGGACGTTCTGGTAGTCCGTGTAGTACGCCGTCTCCACTATGGACTTCGCCATGTGGGTTTCGTACGCCGCCCGTTGGCGTTCCGCCGGGGTGCCGTCCTTCGCCGGTACGGGCGTGGGGCCGTTGGCCGGGTACGCGAACGTGGACTTCCACGTCTTCAGGAACAGGTCCGCGTTGTACTCGTGGTTGCCCGGCGCCGCGATCACGTTCGTCGTCTGGCTGTGGCCGTTCATCGCGCCGAACCACTCGTCCCACAGGCCGTCGTTGCCGCCCGAGTCCACCAGGTCGCCCGCGTTGACGCTGCCGATCGCCTTCGGGAAGCGCTTGTACGCCTGGTCGACGACCGGGGCCCACTTCGCCTTCAGGTCGTTCTGCGCGTCGCCGAAGTAGAGGAACGTGAACTCCTCGCCCGGCTTGCCGGCGGAGGTGAAGGCGTACCGCTCGCTCAGCTTGCTTCCCGTGCCGACCCGGTACTCGTACGCCGTGCCCGCCTTCAGCCGGTCCATCACCGCCGAGTGCGTGCGGGTCGGGACTCCGCTGCTCAGGAGTTCCTCGTTCGTCACCGCCTTTGCCTTGCGCCAGGCAGAGTTGGATCCCTTCTCGCGGTACTGCGCCTCACCCTGCGTCGTCCCGCTGCCCGTCCGCCACGTCACCGCCTGGGAGGTGGCGGGAGTCTCCGTCGGGGTGAGGACGATGCGCTCCGGGGTCACGCCCGGCGCTTCCAGGTCCGGGTTGGTCGTCAGCGCCACGTCGAAGATGTGCATGATGCCGCGGTCCGTGCCCTGGGGCAGGGTCACCGACTTCACGCGCTTCTTCCCGTCCAGCACCTGCGGGACCGTGCCGAAGACCACCGTGCGGGTGGTGTCCGACGTGCCGTCCACCTTGTTGCGGCCCTCCGTCGCTACCAACGGGACGTTGCCGTAGAGGTAGTTGGTGCCGGGCGTCCAGTCGGTGAACTGCACCGCCACGTTCTGCGTCGAGCCGTCCTCGTACTCCACCGTCGCCAGGCCCTGCGAGGGGCCGTTCGTCGCGAGGCCGAGGAAGGAGATGCCCGTCGCCTTGACGCCCTTGCCGTTCCTGCCGGAGAGGTTCACCCGCTGGCCGTGCGGGATCCAGTTGTCCGGCTGGGCGTTCTTCGTCTTCGGCCAGGTGAAGGTCACTCCCGTGTCGGCCAGTGGCAGCTTCGCTCCCGGCGACGCGCCCGCCGCCGCCAGCTTCTCCCGGGACAGGGAGTTGTCGCTGAGGTCGAGCGAGCCCAGCTCGCCCTGGCCGTCGGGGGTCGAGCCGATGTTGTTGCGGGCGTCGGAGCCCTCCGTGTACGACGGCGGTACGTCGGCCGCCCCCGTGCCCCAGGTCTTCGGGGTCTCCCCCATCGTGAACGTCAGCTCGCCACCGGCCCGTGCGAAGTCCTCGTTCAGCCAGGACTTGGCGGAGCGCTTCCCGTTGACCTTCAGGCCCGTCACGTACGGCTTGTCCGCCGCCGCGCCCGCCGCCTTGATCGTGATCCGGCGGTCGCTGTCCGCGCTGTCGATCGTGATCCGGTCGAACATCGGCGAGCTGAGCACCAGGTTCGCCGTGCCGTACACCGTCGGGTTCATCCCGAGGTTCGCCCACACGTACCAGGAGCTGAGCGAGCCCAGGTCGTCGTTGCCCGGCAGGCCCGACGGCGTCGTGCCATACATCTCGTCCGTCGCCCGGCGCAGCACCTCCGACGTGCGGTGCGGCTGCCGAAGCCAGTTGTAGACGTACGGCATCGAGAAGCTCGGCTGGTTGGAGAGGTAGGCGCCCGTGGTGTTGTAGACCCCCGCGTCCAGCGCCTTCGTGTGCTCGTCCAGGTCGCGCGTGACCGGCTCGATGCCTCCCCGCTTCTCGATCAGCGTCCCGATGTTCTGCGGGACCATCCAGCCGTACTGGTAGCCGGTCGCCTGCTCGAACTGGTTGCCGCGCTCACCGAGGTTGAAGGACCGGTCGAAGCCGTTGCGGCCGCGCGGGCGGATGCGCTGCGTCTCCGGGTCCAGCAGGTTCTGCCAGTTCTGCGCCCTCGTCATGAACCGGTCGTGGGTGGCCTTCTCACCCAGCCGGTCCGCCAGTTGGGCGATCGCGAAGTCGTCGATGGCGTATTCGAGCGTCTTCGACGTCGCCGAGTCGCCCTTGCCGTTGTCGATGAAACCGGCGCTGAAGTACTGCTGCGCGTGCGCCCGCTTCGTCGTGTCGGCGGGCAGCGACTGCGTCTTCCGCATCGACGCGAGCGCCGCCTTGCGGTCGTAGTCCACGCTGCCGAACGCGTCGATCGACGACAGCACCACCTGCAGCGAGTCACCGCTCATCTTCTGCTGCGACTGGTTCAGATGCGGCCAGTTGGGCCACGCGCCCGTCTGCTTCACCAGGTCCACCAGGGACTGGTTGATGTCGGAGCCGACCTTCGGGAAGAGCAGCGCGATGAGCTGCGCCTGGCCCCGGTACATGTCCCAGCCCGCGTACGTGACGTAGTGGTGCCGGCCGGGCGCCACCTTGCGGACCTTGCCGTCGTGGCCCGGGTACTGGCCGTTCACGTCGTCGGAGACGTTCGGGTGGAGGAGGGAGTGGTAGAGCGCCGTGTAGAACTTCACCCGTTCCGACTTCGTGCCGCCGGTGGCCGCCACCGTGCCCAGCGCGTTCTTCCAGACCGTCGCGGTCGCCTTCCGTATCTCGTCGAAGGTCCGGCCGCCCGTCTCCTCCTCGGCGTTGCGCGCCGCGCCCGCCACGCTGACGTAGCTCAGGCCGGTCCGCGCGGTGACCGTCGCGCCCTTCGGGAAGACCAGGTACGCGCCCGAGCCGTGCCGGGCCTCGCCGCCGCGCGCGGTGGCCGCGCCCGGGGTGATCTCGCCGCCCTGCCAGGTGCCGTACGAGGTGAACGCACGGTCGAAGGTCGAGGAGAAGTAGGCCCGGTAGCGGCCCCCCTCGTCGCACACCGACGCCGTCTCGACCCAGCCGCTGACCGTGCGGCCCTCGACCTTGACCTCGCTGTCGAAGACCCGGTTGTTGGAGCCCGCCACGTCCAGGATCAGCGTCGAGGAGTCCTTGCGGGCCGGGAACTCGTACCGGTTGACAGCCGTACGCGTCGTCGCCGTCAGTTCCGTTTCCACGCCGTTGGCGAGGCCGACCGTGTAGTGGCCGGGGGCCGCCGTCTCGTCGCGGTGGTCGAAGTCCAGGTAGTACGGGTCGATCTTCGTGCCGGGGCTGCTCGGCAGCGCGCCGCCGTCGAGCTTGCCCGTGTACGGCAGGACCGGGAAGTCGAAGGCGCTGAACCGGCCTTCGCAGCCGGTGCCGGAGAGCCGCGTCATCCCGAAGCCGCGGATCTTGTCGGCGCTGTACTCGTACCCGCCCTTCTGGTCGCCGTCGGACGAGCGGTACGTGGTCGGGCTCGACTGGACCATGCCGAACGGGGTCGTCGCACCCGGCCAGGTGTTGCCGTACGCGCTGTTGCCCTTGTTCTGGGCCGGGTCCAGCTCCGTGCCGATGAACGGGTCGACGGCGTCGTACGGGGTGATGGAGGAGGCGCGCGGGGCGGCCTTCTCCGGGGCGGCGGCCGTGGCCGGCGCCAGGCCCGCGACCAGTGCGCAGGCCGTCAGGGCGGCGGCGGCCGCGACGGCGCGCAGCCGGCCCGGTCTCGTCCGGGCGGCCGGGCGTTCGGCGGTGGGTTCCCGCATGGGCGGTCCTCTCGGGTCGGGCGAATGGCGTGGATCTCCGACCCGGGAGGTGGGTGGGCCATGTCGGATGACAACGTTGTCCAACTCCCGTTCGGGCGCGTGCACCACAGTGCTCGGCACAGTTTTCCCCGAGAGGGCCGCCAGGGGAAGACCTGGCCAACATGCCATTTCCAGCAACGCCGCGTCAGCCGTGCGGGAGGTCTGCCCCTCAGCGCCGGGCGTGGCGGATCTTCAGCCGCCCGTATCCCATCGCCCCGGAGAAGCGGATGCGCGGCCCGCCGGGCCGGGACGGCTGCCGGGGCTTGTAGCGCAGGTCCTTCCAGCCGGTGTTCACGCCCTCCACCTCGACGATCGCGTCGCGCGGCACCGTGACGCTCGCGCTGCCGGTGCCGAGGCTCAGCTCGATGTCGACGACCGGGTGTTCGACGATCGCCCGGGACAGGTCCAGGCGCACCCGCCCGAAGGCGGACTCGACCTTGAGGAACCGGGGCACCCGCCAGGTGCCGCGCCGGGTGATCCGTCCGCCGGCGGCGGCGATCGTCGATGTGGTGCCCGGGTCCTCGGCCGGGAGCACGTCCAGGGCCGCGGCGAGCTCGCCGTGCGTCGTGGCGGCGAGCACCTGGCCGAGGCGCGCGTCCATCTCCTCGTGCGAGATGCGCTCCTCGGCGTACGCCTCCCGCACGCGCCGCACGGCGCTTTCGCGGTCGTCCTCGCCCACGCGCGACACGGCGTTTCCCTGAGGTGCCTGAGGTGTGGTCACCGCTCAACTGTAGTGCGGTGAACGGCGCGTGGACATGGGGAGGCACCCCTCAAGGGGCGGGCGCCCCGGCGGCCTGACGGCTGTCGTAGTCGGCGCGCGCCTTCGCGATCTCCTGCTGGTGGCCCTCGGTCCAGTCGACGAGGGACCGGATCGTCGTGTGCAGCGTCGCGCCCAGCTCCGTGAGCTCGTACTCCACGCGGGGCGGGACGACGGGGTAGACCGTGCGCCGCACCAGGCCGTCACGTTCGAGCTGGCGCAGGGTCACCGTCAGCATGCGCTGGCTGATGCCCTCGATCAGCCTGCGCAGCTCGGAGAAGCGCAGCGTGCGGCGTTCCAGGTGGGCGATGGCGAGGAGCGACCACTTGTCCGCGACGCGGTCGAGGATCTGCCGCACCTCGCATCCCTCGCGGACGTCCCACTGACTGATGTCGTAGTCCGGCCCGCTGCCGGTATCCCCGCAGTTACTCGGTGACTTCGAAGTGCCTTCTTCCATACCTCCCCACGGTGCCGCAAGCTTCAGGTGGTTACAAGAGGGAACCGACCAGCATTTCGGTAACTCGCCTCCGTTCCGCGCTGCTTGCGGCCTCTGCAAGCGAACTCCGTTCCGACTGACCGCTGTTGCGGCCATGCGCCATGCCCGTTTCGCCCGCGTACAAGGAGAAGACCCGTGTCCTCATCACCCTCCCTTCCGAGTCCGAGCAGCGACCGCATGACCGGGCGCGCCTGGGGCGTGCTGCTCGTCCTGTGCGGCGCGATCTTCCTCGAAGGCATCGATGTGGCCATGCTCAACGTGGCCATGCCCGCGATCCGTGAGGATCTGGACCTGTCCACCGGCACGCTCCAGTGGGTGATGAGCGCGTACGTCCTGGGGTACGGCGGTTTCATGCTGCTGGGCGGACGGGCGGCCGATCTGTTCGGCCGTCGCCGGATGTTCGTCCTCTGGCTCGTGGTGTTCCTGCTCTTCTCCGGGCTGGGCGGCCTGGCCACCGAGGGGTGGATGCTGATCCTCGCCCGCTTCGTGACGGGGATCGCCGCGGCCTTCATGACCCCGGCCGGACTGTCGATCATCACCACCGGCTTCCCGGAGGGGCCGCAGCGCAACAAGGCCCTGCTCGTCTACGCGGGCACCGCCGCGGGCGGCTTCTCCATCGGCCTGGTCGTGGGCGGGCTGCTCTCCGCCATCGACTGGCGCTGGGTGTTCTTCGCCCCGGTCATCCTCTCCTTCGTCATCCTGGTCGCCGCGCTCGCCCTCGTCCCCGTCTCGCCCCGCCCGGACCGCACCGGAAAGGGCGTCGACCTCGCCGGAGCGGTCACCGTCACCGCCGGGATCCTGCTCCTCGTCCTCGGCGTCGAGCGGGCCACGCACGCCGCGGCCGGCTGGACCGTCGTGACGATCGGCGCGGCCCTGCTCCTCTTCCTCGCGTTCGTCCTCATCGAGCGCGCCTCGTCCTCGCCGCTGGTGCGCCTGGGCCTCTTCCGCAGCGGGTCGCTGGTCCGCGCCAATGTGTCGGGGCTGCTGTTCGCCGCGGGGTTCTTCGGCTTCCAGTTCATCGCCGTGCTCTACCTCCAGGAACTGCGCGGCTGGTCGTCCCTGGAGACCAGCTTCGCGCTGATCGTCATCGGCGTGGACGCGGTCCTCTCGCCGCTGCTCACCCCGAAGCTGGTGGCCCGGTTCGGCAACGCCCGGATCATCTTCGGCGGGCTGCTCGTCGCGTCGCTGTCGTACGCCCTGTTCCTGCCGCTCGCCGCGGACTGGACGTACGCGGCGATGTTCCCGGGCCTGCTGCTCCTGGGTGTGGCCTTCTCCCTGGTCTACGGGCCCCTCACCATCGTGGCCACCGACGGCATCGCCGAGGAGGAGCAGGGTGTGGCGGGCGGGCTGCTCTACACGTCCTTCCAGTTCGGTGCCGCCATGGGGCTGTCCGCCGTGGCCGCCGTCAACGTCGCCGCCACGAACGGCACTTCACCGGCCGCCCTGCTCGACGGGTACCGGGCGGCCCTGGTCGTCCCGCTGGCCGCCGCCCTGATCGCCGCCGCCGTCAGCGCGTTCGGGCTCCGTACCCGGCGGGCGGTGACGACGGGCGACGACTCCCCGGACGGCAGCGGTGACGACAGCCGGGTCGAGCGGCCGGCCGGGGTCGGGGTCTGAGCGCGCGGGCACACGGCAGCGGGGGTACGGCCGGGGCGCCCGGTCGTGCTCCCGCTGCCGCGTGCTGCCGACTGTTCCGGTCGCCCGTCCCCGTCCCCGTCACCTATTCCGGTCGACACCCCTCCTGCCCGTCCGGCAGAGTCACGTCATGGACCCCATGGACCCGGTGGATCTCGAAGACCGCGCGCACCCCCGGCACTGGCCCCTCTACGGGCTTCGCCTCCGCACCCCGCGCCTCGAACTGTGCCTGCCAGGCCCCGAACTCCTCGACGAGCTGGCCTCCGTGGCGGCCCACGGGGTGCACGACCCTGACCGGATGCCGTTCAACGTGCCGTGGACCGACGGGACACCCGACGCGGTGGGACGGGCGGTGTTCCAGCATGTGCTGGGGACCGTGGCCGGCTGGTCCGTGGACGACTGGACGCTCAGCCTGGCCGTCCGCCACGAGGGGAAGGTCGTCGGGCGGCAGGACCTGATGGGGTGCGGCTTCGGGGTGCGGCGGGAGGTGGAGACCGGGTCGTGGCTCGGACTCCCGTACCAGGGGCAGGGGTTCGGCACGGAGATGCGCGCCGCCGCCCTTCACCTCGCGTTCGCCGGGCTCGACGCGCGGTACGCCGTCTCCGCCGCCATGACCGACAACCCCCGGTCGCTCGGAGTCTCGCGACGGCTCGGGTACACGGACGACGGCCTGCGAACGGACGTCGTGCGCGGGGCCCCCGTCACGCTCCGGCGGCTGCGCCTGGACCGGGCCCGGTGGGAGGCGCACCGGAGCGTGGACGTGACCGTGGAGGGGCTCGACGCCTGCCGGGCGGAGTTCGGGGTCTGAGCACGGCTCACCGGGCGGCCGACCCCCCTATTTAGCAAGGGTAGGCTAACCTCACTTCGGACCGCCCCAGCCGGAAGCCGGGCCCGTCCGCCCGCCGCTCCGGCCGTCCCGGAGGAGCTCCCGTTGACGCCGACGACCGCCACCGCCCCCGAAGTCGCCCCGTTCCGGCTCTTCGACCTGGCCGTTCTGCGGACCAGGCGGCTGGGCCCGTCCATCCTGCGGATCACCCTCGGCGGACCGGGAGCCGACGGCTTCAGCGGCGGGGGCCGTGATCAGAGCCTGTCGGTCCTCCTGCCCCGCCCGGGCCAGAGCGAAGCCGTGGTCCCGGCGGGCGGGAGCGGGACCTGGCACGAGAAATGGCGGGCGCTGCCCGAGGACGTACGGGCGGTGCCGCGTTCCTACTCCGTACGGGCGCAGCGGCTGCGGGCCGACGGCCTCACCGAGGTCGACCTCGACTTCGTGCTGCACGGCGCCGACGGCCCCGCCTCCCGCTGGGCACTCGCGGCCGCGCCCGGCGACCGGCTGAAGGTGCTGGGCCCCGCCGTGGCGGACAACGCCGCCGTACGCTTCCGGCCGCCGGCCGACACCGACTGGGTGCTGATCCGGGCCGACGAGACCGCCCTGTCCGCCGCGGCCGGGGCCCTGGAGTAGCTGCCCGCGGGGCTGCCGGCCCGGGTCTGGCTGGAGGTCCCGTGCACCGAGGACCGGCAGGCGCTGAACACCGCGGCGAAGGCCCGGATCAGCTGGCTCGTCCGCAACGAGGGGGCCGCGTGCGGCGTGGAGGCCGTACGCGCCGCCGAGCTGCCCGGGGGCACACCGTACGCCTGGATCGCGGGCGAGGCGTCCAGGGTGCGGGCGTTGCGCCACCACCTGGTCCGGGAGCGGGGCTTCGATCCCGCACGCGTGACATCCGCCGCGTACTGGCGGCGCGGACTCAGCGCGGAGCAGGCACGGGAAGCGGAAGCGGAAGCAGCGGCGGACGTGCAGGCGGTGATGGCCCCCGGGGGCAACGGCGTGGACCGGCCGGAGGGGGACAGGGCAGGCAAGCGAACGGATAGCGAAGGGAACGGGGACAACCTGCGCACCCCCAGGGGGAGGGACAGGAGCAGTTTTTAGTTAGGTTAGGCTTGCCTTACTTCGACATCGCGGCTCTCGTCCCCCCCTTCCTGCCCGGAGGGCCGCGATGAAGTTCCCCTCACCCGGGAGGACCCCTTCATGCGTTCGCACCTGCTCAACAACACGACTGCGGAGCACTATCGGAGCACCGTCTCCGCAGGAGTGGAACGGGTCGCGGCCACCCTCGCCGCCACCGAGCGCCCCTTCAGCGGGGTCGGTGTCGACGCGCTCTCCCCCGTCGTCGACGCGATCGACCTCGACCGGCCGCTGGGCGACGCCGCCGCGGCCCTCGACGAGCTCGGCGAGGTCTACCTCCGCGACGCCGTCTACTTCCACCACCCCCGCTATCTGGGGCACCTCAACTGCCCGGTCGTCATACCCGCCGTGCTCGGCGAGGCCGTGCTCTCCGCGATCAACTCCTCCCTGGACACCTGGGACCAGAGCGCGGGCGGCACCCTCATCGAGCGCCGGCTGATCGACTGGACCACCGAGCGGATCGGGCTCGGCCCGGCCGCCGACGGGATCTTCACCAGCGGCGGTACGCAGTCCAACCTCCAGGCGCTGCTGCTGGCGCGGGAGGAGGCGAAGATCCGGCCGGAGCACCTCACCCGGCTGCGGATCTTCACCTCCGAGTGCAGCCACTTCAGCGTGCAGAAGTCCGCCAAACTGCTCGGACTCGGACCGGACGCGGTCGTCTCCGTGCCCGTGGACCGCGACAAGCGCATGCGGACCGTGGCCCTCGCCCGCGCGCTGGAGAGCTGCGTCGCCGAAGGATCCGTGCCGATGGCCGTCGTCGCCACCGCCGGCACCACGGACTTCGGCTCCATCGACCCGCTGCCCGAGATCGCCGCCCTGTGCGAGCAGTACGCCGTCTGGATGCATGTGGACGCCGCGTACGGCTGTGGGCTGCTCGCCTCCCGTGCGCGCGGCGGGCTGCTCGAAGGCATCGCGCACGCCGACTCGGTCACCGTGGACTACCACAAGTCCTTCTTCCAGCCGGTGAGTTCATCCGCCGTTCTGGTCCGCGACCGGGCGACCCTGCGCCATGCCACGTACCACGCGGAGTATCTGAACCCGCGCCGGATGGCCGAGGAACGGATACCCAACCAGGTCGACAAGTCCCTCCAGACGACCCGCCGGTTCGACGCGCTCAAGCTGTGGATGACGCTGCGCGTCATGGGCGCGGACGGGATCGGCGAGCTGTTCGACGAGGTCTGCGACCTGGCCGCCGAGGGCTGGCGGCTGCTCGCCGCCGATCCGCGCTTCGACGTGGTCGTCGAGCCGCAGCTCTCCACGCTCGTCTTCCGCTACATCCCGTCCGGTGTCACCTCCCCCGACGAGATCGACCGCGCCAACCTCCACGCCCGCAAGGCGCTGTTCGCCTCCGGCGAGGCGATCGTCGCGGGCACCAAGGTGGGTGAGCGCCAGTACCTGAAGTTCACCCTGCTCAACCCCGAAACGACCGTGCACGACATCGCCGCGGTCCTCGACCTGATCTCCGGCCACGCCGAGAAGTACCTGGGAGACTCCCTTGTCCGCGCTTCCTGACCCCCACGACTTCATCGGGATCGGGCTCGGCCCGTTCAACCTCGGTCTCGCCTGCCTGACCGAGCCGATCGACGAGCTGAACGGCGTCTTCCTGGAGTCCAAGCCGGACTTCGAGTGGCACGCCGGAATGTTCCTCGAAGGGGCCCATCTCCAGACGCCGTTCATGTCGGACCTGGTCACCATGGCCGACCCGACCTCGCCGTACTCGTTCCTCAACTATCTGAAGGAGCGCGGCCGGCTCTACTCCTTCTACATCCGGGAGAACTTCTACCCGCTGCGGACCGAGTACAACGACTACTGCCGGTGGGCCGCCGCGAAACTGAGCAGTATCCGGTTCGGCGAGACCGTGGAGTCGGTGACGTACGACGAGGGCTCCGGGCTCTACACCGTGGCCACCGTCTCCGGTGAGCGGTTCCGGTCCCGGCATCTGGTCCTCGGCACCGGTACGCCGCCGCACATCCCGGACGCCTGCCAGGGGCTCGGCGGGGACTTCCTGCACAACTCCCGTTATCTGGAGGGGAAGGCCGAGCTCCAGAAGAAGAAGTCCATCACGCTGATCGGCAGCGGGCAGAGCGCGGCGGAGATCTACTACGACCTGCTCTCCGAGATCGACACCTACGGCTACCGGCTCAACTGGGTCACCCGCTCCCCGCGGTTCTTCCCGCTGGAGTACACCAAGCTGACGCTGGAGATGACCTCCCCGGAGTACATCGACTACTTCCACGCGCTGCCCGAGGAGACCCGCTACCGGCTGGAGACCGGGCAGAAGGGGCTGTTCAAGGGCATCGACGGGGAGCTGATCGACGCGATCTTCGACCTGCTCTATCAGAAGAACCTGGCCGGCCCCGCGCCGACCAGGCTGCTCACCAACTCCGCGCTCGTCAGTGCTCGTTACGACGAAGACGGCGGCGCGTACAGCCTGGGGCTGCGCCAGGAGGAGCAGGGCAAGGAGTACGAGCTCACCACCGAGGGCCTCATCCTCGCCACCGGCTACCGGTACGAGGCGCCCGCCTTCCTCGCGCCGGTCACCGGGCGGCTGCGCCACGACAGCCGGGGCCGCTTCGACGTGGCCCGCAACTACAGCATCGACACCACCGGGCGCGGGGTCTTCCTCCAGAACGCCGCGGTGCACACCCACTCGATCACTTCGCCCGACCTCGGTATGGGTGCCTACCGCAACGCGTACATCATCGGCGAACTTCTCGGCCGTGCGTACTACCCGGTCGAGAAGTCCATCGCCTTCCAGGAGTTCGCCGTATGAGCCGCCCCGACAAACAGCAGCCCCGCACCATCGGCACGTTCACCGTCCGGCCGCTGGACCCCGCCGCCGACGCCGCTCTGGTGCACGGCTGGGTGACCCACCCCAAGGCCGCGTTCTGGCTGATGGGCGGAGCCGAACTCGCCGACGTGGAGCGGGAGTACGCGGACATCGCCGCCCACCCGCACCACGACGCGTTCATCGGGCTCCACGACGGCGAGCCCGCCTTCCTGATCGAGCGCTACGACCCCACCGAGGTCGAGCTGAAGGGGCTGTACGAGGCGGAGCCCGGCGACGTCGGGATGCACTTCCTCGTCGCTCCCACCGACACCCCGGTGCACGGCTTCACCCGGGCCGTGATCACCGCCGTGATGGATTTCCTGTTCGCCGACCCGTCGGTGCGCCGGGTCGTCGTCGAGCCCGATGTGACCAACAGCGCCGTACAGGCCCTCAACAAGGCCGTCGGCTTCGAGGTGCTCCGGGAGATCGCCAAGCCGGAGAAGTACGCCCTGCTCAGCGCCTGCACCCGTGAGCAGTTCGAAGCAGCAACCGGAGGAAACGACCGATGACGACCGCCCTCACCGACAGCGTCGCCCACCTCTCCCCGGACCGCTGGGCCACCGCAAACCGACTGCTGGTGCGGAAAGCACTGGCGGAATTCAGCCACGAGCGGCTCCTGGCCCCCGCGCCGCTCGGCGACGACCGTTACACCGTCCGTAGCGACGACGCGTCCACCGAGTACCGTTTCACCGCACATCTCTTCGCCCTGGACCACTGGCAGGTCGCGGCCGAGACCATCACCCGGCACCGGCACGGCTCCGAACTCCCGCTGGACGCAGTGGAGTTCTTCATCGAGCTGCGGCACACCCTCGGGATCTCCGATGAGGTCCTGCCGGTCTATCTGGAGGAGGTCTCCTCCACCCTGGCCGGAACCGCCTACAAACTCACCAAGGAACCGGCCACCTCCGGCCAGCTCGTCGCCGCCGGCTTCCAGGCCATCGAGACCGGGATGACCGAGGGCCACCCGTGCTTCGTCGCCAACAACGGGCGGCTCGGCTTCGGCGTGGACGAGTACCGCGCGTACGCCCCCGAGACGGCCTCGGAGATCCGGCTGGTCTGGCTGGCCGCCCACCGGGAACGGGCCACCTTCACCGCGGGCGCCGGTCTCGACTACGAGGCGCTGGTGAAGGGCGAGCTGAGCGAGGCGACCCGGGAGCGGTTCGACGGCGCGCTGCGCGGGCTCGGCCTCGCCCCGGACGACTACTTCCTGCTGCCGGTCCACCCCTGGCAGTGGTGGAACAAGCTCGCGGTCACCTTCGCCGGAGAGCTGGCCGAGCGGCATCTGGTGGTGCTCGGCGAGGGCGAGGACGGCTATCTCGCCCAGCAGTCGATCCGTACGTTCTTCAACACGGACCACCCCGAGAAGCACTACGTCAAAACGGCGCTGTCCGTCCTCAACATGGGCTTCATGCGCGGGCTCTCGGCCGCGTACATGGAGGCCACGCCCGCGATCAACGACTGGCTGGCCGGTCTGATCGAGCGCGACGACCTGCTGCGCGGGGCCCGGTTCTCGATCATCCGCGAGCGGGCCGCGATCGGCTACCACCACCGGTCCTACGAGGCGGCCACCGCCAAGGGCTCCCCGTACCGGAAGATGCTCGCCGCGCTGTGGCGCGAGAGCCCCGTGCCGGGTCTCCAGCCGGGCGAGCGGGTCGCGACGATGGCCTCGCTGCTGCACACCGACCACGAGGGCGGCTCGGTGGCCGGGGCGCTGATCGCCGAATCGGGCCTGGACCCGCAGGCGTGGCTGCGGCACTACCTGGACGCCTATCTGGTGCCGGTGCTGCACAGCTTCTACGCCTACGACCTGGTCTTCATGCCGCACGGCGAGAACGTGATCATGGTCGTGGAGGACGGCGTCGTCACCCGCACGATCTTCAAGGACATCGCCGAGGAGATCGCGGTGATGGACCCGGACGCGGTGCTGCCGCCGCAGGTCGAGCGGATCCGGGCCGAGGTCCCCGAGGACATGAAGCTGCTGTCGGTCTTCACCGACGTCTTCGACTGCTTCTTCCGCTTCCTGGGCGCGGGCCTGGCCAGCGAGGGCGTCCTGGACGAGGACACCTTCTGGCGGACGGTCGCCGCGTGCGTGCGCGACTACCAGGAGTCGGTGCCGTATCTCGCGGAGAAATTCCAGCAGTACGACCTGTTCGGGGCGGAGTTCGCACTCTCCTGCCTCAACCGCCTCCAGCTGCGCGACAACCAGCAGATGGTCGACCTCAACGATCCTGCCGGAGCACTTCAGTTGGTGGGGCGCCTGAAGAATCCGATCGCGGGGTTCTGAGATCCGGCCGCCGGATCCCGGCGGCCCCCTCGACCGGTGAGCGCCCGAGGACGGTCCCTCGGGCGCTCACCTCTCCGTCCCCGGGGCGGGAGGACGGCGGGCTGGCAGAATCGGGGTCATGGCAGAAATCATCCAGCGGGACGGAACGTGGACGTTCGACGGGGACACCGTGCGCATCGTGCCGGGGGGCAAGGCGCACCCGGTCCGGCAGGAGCTGGGTGAGATAGCCGTGCCGGTGCAGGCGGTGGCGGGCATCTCCTTCGAACCCGAGCGCAGGGGCGGGCGGCTTCGGCTGCGGCTGCGCGGCGGCGCCTGCCCGGTGCTGCGGGCCGCCGACGGCCGGCTGAAGGACGGCGCCGACCCGTATGCGCTGACCGTGGAGAAGGACCGCACGGGGGTCGCGGAGTACTTCGTCGACGAGGTCCGCAACGCGCTGCTGATCGAGCAGGTGCCGGACGGGCCCGTGGACCGCTTCCTGCTGCCCGGCCCCGCCCTGCCGGTCTCCGGCGGGGGTGGCGACGGCACGGCGTCCTTCGACGGCGAGACCGTCCGGCTGACCTGGAACTGGAAGACCGAGGAGTCCAAGACCTCGGCCGGGCCCTCGTCCTTCCCGCTGTCGCGGATCGCGGGGGTGCGGTGGCTGCCCTCGATCGGGCTGGAGAACGGCTATCTGCGCTTCGAGCCGGTGGACGGCCCCTCCTCCGCGCCTCCGAAGTTCGACCCGTACTCCCTGGAACTGTGGGGGTTGTCGAAGAAGGAGTACATCGCGGTCCTGGTCGCGGCGGCGGTGCTGATGCGGCTGCCCGGGGCGCGTGCGGCCCTGGACGCACCGGAGGCGGCCCCGGCCCTGGTGAAGGCGGCCGAGCCCGTCGCCCCGCCCGCGGGCGACCACGACGCACTGCTGCGGCGGCTGCGGGAGCTGGGCGAGCTGCACCGGGCCGGGGTGCTCACCGACGAGGAGTTCAGCACCGCGAAGCAGGCCGTTCTGCGCAGCATGTAACGCGAACGAGCGGCCTTTCCGGGCACTCCTGCCCGATTTCGGGCAGATTTCTTGCATAAGCGCGCCCCGGCAAGCAATATCGACGCGTGCTTGAACGCCGCTCGTCGCACGACGACCTCATCGATCACCTCGTACGCTCCACCGCGCTGCAGCGCGGCGAGGCGGCCCGGGTGATCCTCGACGTGCTGGCGTACTTCGACGAGAGCACCGACGACTTCGTCCGGCGCCGCCACCGCGAACTGCAGTCCGGCGGCCTGGTCAACACGGAGATCTTCGAGCGGATCGCGGCCGAGCTGCCGCACCGCGCCGTGGCGCCGCCGGAGCTCTCGCTCCGCCAGCTGCGCCGCATCGTCTACGGCTGAGCGGGCCGGGCGCCCGTGCGGGGCGCCGAACGCATGCGTGTACGTGTACGTCGATGGAGGGGCAGAGAACTCATGTGCGGGATCGTCGGATATATCGGAAAGCGTGATGTGGCACCGCTGCTGCTGGAGGGTCTTCAGCGGCTGGAGTACCGGGGCTACGACTCCGCGGGCATCGTCGTCACCGGCAAGGCCGCCGCGGGCAGGCCGGGCACGCTGAAGATGGTCAAGGCCAAGGGCCGGGTCCGCGAGCTGGAGGCCAAGGTCCCCAAACGGTTCGCCGGCACCACCGGCATCGCGCACACCCGCTGGGCCACCCACGGCGCGCCCAGCGACGAGAACGCCCACCCGCACATGGACGCGGAGAACAAGGTCGCCGTCGTCCACAACGGGATCATCGACAACGCCTCCGAGCTGCGCGCCAAGCTCACCGCCGACGGGTTCGTCTTCCTCTCCGAGACCGACACCGAGGTGCTCACCCACCTGATCGCCCGCGCCCAGGCCGACACCCTGGAGGAGAAGGTCCGCGAGGCGCTGCGCCACGTCGAGGGCACCTACGGCATCGCCGTGCTGCACGCCGACTTCAACGACCGCATCGTGGTCGCCCGCAACGGTTCCCCGGTCGTCCTCGGCATCGGCGAGAAGGAGATGTTCGTCGCCTCCGACGTCGCCGCCCTGGTCACCCACACCCGCCAGGTCGTCACGCTCGACGACGGCGAGATGGCCACCCTGAAGGCCGACGACTTCCGTACGTACACCACGGAGGGCTCGACCACGACGGCCACGCCGACCACCGTGGAGTGGGAGGCCGAGTCGTACGACATGGGCGGCCACGACACGTACATGCACAAGGAGATCTCCGAGCAGGCCGACGCCGTGGACCGCGTGCTGCGCGGCCGGATCGACGACCGGTTCTCCACCGTGCACCTGGGCGGCCTCAACCTGGACGCCCGCGAGGCGCGCGGGGTGCGCCGGATCAAGATCCTCGGCTGCGGCACCTCGTACCACGCGGGCCAGATCGGCGCGCAGCTCATCGAGGAGCTCGCCCGGATCCCGGCCGACGCCGAGCCGGCCTCCGAGTTCCGCTACCGCAACCCGGTCGTGGACCCCGACACCCTGTACGTCGCGGTCTCCCAGTCGGGCGAGACGTACGACGTGCTGGCCGCCGTCCAGGAGCTGAAGCGCAAGGGCGCCCGCGTCCTCGGCGTGGTCAACGTGGTCGGCTCCGCGATCGCCCGGGAGGCCGACGGCGGTACGTACGTCCACGCGGGCCCGGAGGTCTGTGTGGTCTCCACCAAGTGCTTCACCAACACGGTGGTCGCCTTCGCGCTGCTCGCACTGCACCTGGGCCGGATCCGTGACCTGTCGGTCGCGGACGGCAAGCGGATCATCGACGGGCTGCGCCGGCTGCCGGAGCAGATCAGCGAGATCCTGGCGAACGAGGACGAGATCAAGCGACTCGCGGCGGAGTACGCGGACGCCAAGTCGATGATGTTCATCGGCCGGGTGCGCGGCTACCCGGTGGCCCGCGAGGCCTCGCTGAAGCTGAAGGAGGTCTCGTACATCCACGCCGAGGCCTACCCGGCCTCCGAGCTGAAGCACGGCCCGCTCGCGCTGATCGAGCCCGCGATGCCGACCGTGGCGATCGTGCCGGACGACGACCTGCTGGAGAAGAACCGCGCCGCGATGGAGGAGATCAAGGCCCGCAGCGGCCGCATCCTCGCCGTCGCCCACCAGGTGCAGGAGAAGGCCGACCACACCATCGTCGTGCCGAAGAACGAGAACGAGCTGGACCCGATCCTCATGGGCATCCCGCTCCAGCTCTTCGCGTACCACACGGCCCTCGCGATGGGCCGCGACATCGACAAGCCGCGCAACCTGGCGAAGTCCGTGACGGTCGAGTAGACGGCGGAGCGCGAACCGTTGGGCCCCGCACCGTCGCGAAGACGGTGCGGGGCCCAACGCGTGCCGCTACAGGGCTTCCTGGCGGCCCCTCAGGCATTTCCCGGCCCACTCGGGTCGCTCGGCCCGCTCAGGTCGATCAGGTCGCTCGGGTCGCTCGGGTCGCTCAGGGAATGACGATGACGGGGCGTTGCGCGCGGCGGGCGAGGCGGCCGGCCACGGATCCGAAGATCCGGCCGACGATGCCGTGCGTGGAGCCCACGACGATGGCGTCGGCGGCGTACTCCCGGCCGACCTCCTCCAGTTCGTGGCAGATGTCGCCGCCGCGCTCGACGAGCACCCAGGGCACCTCGGAGAGGTAGTCCGCGCAGGCCAGTTCCAGGCCGAGGACCTCGGTGCGGTGATCGGGGACGTCGACGAAGACGGGGGGCTCGCAGCCCGCCCAGACCGTGGTCGGCAGCCGGTTGGCGACATGGACGATGATCAGGCCGGAGCCCGAGCGTCCGGCCATGCCGATGGCGTAGGCGAGAGCCCGCTCACTGGACGTGGAGCCGTCGAAACCGACCACGACTCCGTGCCGGAAGGCGGGATCGCACGCATGGCGTGCTTCTTCGACCGTCCGCGGCTCCGACGCGGGGTCGGCTACCGGCTTGCGGTCTTTGGGTTCAGGGATTTCGTGACCGGCCATCGGTGTCTCGGCGAAGAGAATCCTCGTGAGGAGGGAACGGTTTCGAGAGGTGCATCAGCTGGTGGTGAAGCTCTGTCCGGGAATCATCTTCCCAACCCCATACCCCCAAGGGTACGGCGTCACTCCTCCACCGCCCAGACCCCCGCAAAAGCGTGCGCGACGCTGGAGGGAGCATGCCCGAGCCGGTCCGGTATGGCAATGCCGGTTGTGTCGTACACGGGCCTCGGAGGGGCCGAACACCGTCGGTCGTCCTGTTTTTAACGACCGCCCGCGACGGCCGACGGACGCTCGGCGCACCCGCTGATGACGCCCGCACCCGGTCTCCGTTGGCCACACCGCCACCGGGCCCGCACCCCGGGAAGCGACTCCGCTCCGCCCGCGACGCGACCCCGTCCGGGACGAGCCCGGCGACAGCGTCCGGGCCGGCGGCCGCCACGGTCCGGCCGCCGCCGCCCGGCCGCCCGCCGGAAACCCCCGGTCCTTATGTTTCACGGCACATCGGTCGGTAATGCGGCCCTGTGGGACCGCGGCCCCGCCCTCGCCGCGACGGCCCGCCACCCCCTCCCGCGGCTGCCCGAACGCGCCATGGTTCACGGGAGCGAGGGAGCGCACCGGCGCGGCTTTCCCAGGGCGGTTGTGCGCCCGGCGTGACCGGATACAGCACACACAACCGATGGTTTTCAGCCAACTTCGCTCGGGTGCCCGACCCTTCGCCGGATGGCCGGACACCCCACCGCCCACCAGGCAGGAACGGACCGCGCGGTACGCTTTCACCCGACGCGGACGGGCCACGTTGTCGAGGAGCACTTCCCTGTGCGCTTCGCGAGTGAAACGCTTCGTGATCGAACGCTTCACGCCACGTTTCCTTATCGACATTGAGCTGGTGGGGGAAGGTGTCACGGCGGGACCACGCGACGCAGTAGATTCGATCTTGGAAATCGGAGACTGGGGACACGTGCGACACCGAGGGGAAACGTGCAGGAGCGACAGGCCCGTAAGGACCAGGGAGACGCGAACACCGAGGGGGGCTTAGCGTCATGAGCCAGGACTCCGCCGCCGCGACCGAGGCCGCACGCAAGCTGACCGGGCGGCGACGCCGGGAAGTCGTTGCCGTGCTGCTGTTCAGCGGCGGCCCTATCTTCGAGAGCTCCATCCCGCTCTCCGTTTTCGGAATCGACCGGCAGGACGCGGGAGTTCCCCGCTACCGCCTGCTGGTCTGCGGCGGCGAGGAAGGACCGTTGCGCACCACCGGTGGGCTCGAACTCACCGCGCCGTACGGCTTGGAGGCGATCAGCAGAGCCGGCACCGTGGTGGTGCCCGCCTGGCGGTCGATCACCTCGCCGCCGCCCGCCGAGGCACTGGACGCGCTCCGGCGCGCCCACGAGGAGGGCGCCCGCATCGTCGGTCTGTGCACGGGAGCCTTCGTGCTCGCGGCCGCCGGCCTGCTGGACGGCCGGCCGGCCACCACACACTGGATGTACGCACCGACGCTGGCCAAGCGCTATCCGTCGGTGCACGTCGATCCGCGCGAGCTGTTCGTGGACGACGGTGATGTGCTCACCTCCGCCGGCACGGCCGCCGGTATCGATCTCTGCCTCCACATAGTCCGCACCGACCACGGCACGGAAGCCGCCGGGGCACTCGCCCGCCGGCTCGTCGTGCCGCCGCGGCGCAGTGGCGGGCAGGAGCGCTACCTGGACAGGTCTTTACCGGAGGAGATCGGGTCCGACCCGCTCGCCGAGGTCGTGGCCTGGGCCCTGGAGCATCTGCACGAGCAGTTCGACGTGGAGACGCTCGCGGCGCGCGCCTATATGAGCAGGCGGACCTTCGACCGCAGGTTCCGTTCGCTCACCGGCAGCGCACCGCTCCAGTGGCTGATCACCCAACGGGTGCTGCAGGCACAGAGGCTGCTGGAGACCTCCGACTACTCGGTCGACGAGGTCGCCGGCAGGTGCGGCTTCCGCTCCCCGGTCGCGCTGCGCGGGCACTTCCGCCGCCAGCTCGGCTCCTCCCCCGCCGCGTACCGGGCCGCCTATCGGGCCCGTCGTCCGCAGGGGGTGGCGGAGAGTGCCGCGACGGTGGTCGAGACGATGGTGCCCAGCCAGGGGCCACCGTCCGGACGCCGGGGCTCGCCCGTGTCCTCCGCACCCGTCGCCGTGGCGGCGTCGGTGGGGCCCGGGGAGCACTCCCTGCCGGGTCCTGACGCGTACGTTCCCGGACGCCCGGCCCTGCCGGGACAGCGGAGTGCCCCGTAGGGTGGGGCTCATGAACGACCGCATGGTGTGGATCGACTGCGAGATGACCGGGCTCTCGTTGACGGACGACGCACTCATCGAGGTGGCCGCCCTGGTCACCGACTCGGAGCTGAACGTGCTCGGCGAAGGGGTGGACATCGTGATCCGCCCGCCGGACGCGGCCCTGGAGACCATGCCCGAGGTGGTGCGGCAGATGCACACCGCCTCGGGCCTCCTCGACGAGCTGGCCGGGGGGACCACCCTGGCGGACGCCGAGGAGCGGGTCCTGGCCTACGTCCGTGAGCATGTGAAGGAGCCCGGCAAGGCCCCGCTCTGCGGAAACTCGGTCGGAACCGACCGCGGGTTCCTGGCGCGGGACATGCGGGATCTCGAGAGCTACCTCCACTACCGGATCGTGGACGTGTCCTCGGTCAAGGAGCTGGCCCGGCGCTGGTATCCCCGGGCGTATTTCAACAGCCCGGCCAAGAACGGCAACCACCGGGCGCTGGCGGACATCCGTGACTCCATCACGGAGCTCCGCTATTACCGGGAAGCGGTCTTCGTACCGCAGCCCGGCCCGGACTCGGAGCGCGCCAAGGAGATCGCGGCGCGTCTGGCGGCCCCGGCAGCACCGTAGGAACCCGCTGGTCACGGGCGCGAAAGCGCCCGTGGACCGGCCCCGGGAAACGGGGGCGCGAGCACCCTCCCGGACCCTGTACACTTTTTCTCGGCCGGTCGGAAACGACCGGACGACATGGTGGGTATAGCTCAGCTGGCAGAGCACCTGGTTGTGGTCCAGGATGTCGCGGGTTCAAGTCCCGTTACTCACCCTGAAGGAAGGGCCCCGGTCTTTGGACCGGGGCCCTTCCGCGTGCCGTGCGGCGGTGTGCTGCCCAGCCGCTCAGAACGTGACGTCGGAGCAGGCGTAGAAGGCGTTGCCGGTGTCCGCGATGGTCCAGACGCCGAGGATCAGATGCTTGCCCGACTTCTGCGGCAGCGCCCCGTCGTGCGTCACGGTCGAGCCCGGCTGCCGGCCGCCGAAGGGCACGGTCAGGAAGGGCTGCGGCTCCAGGTCGGCCCGGGTGAGGGGCTTGGCCGGGTCGTAGCCGTCCTTGGTGACGTAGTACCGGAAGTCGGTCGTGGCGTGCCGGGCGGTGATCCGCCAGCGGAAGGTGTGGTTCGCCCCGGCGCTCACCCGGGAGGCGGGCCAGGCTCCGCCGCGCGGGTCGTCCAGCTCGGCGAACCGCTGGTTGCCCCCGGCGCAGATCAGACCGTCGCGGGGGCCGCCCGTCGGAAAGCCCTTGGGGCCTTCGACGCTCGGCGGCTCCCACTGGATCTGCCCGCAGTCGCGGACGGTGCCGTCGCCGCAGAGCTGCTGCCTGCTGACGGGCGAGTCGGTGTACCCGTGGCTCTGTGCGCTGCCGGAGGTGGCCAGCAGGGAGACCCCGGCGATGCCGAGGCCGAGGAGTAAGGACGTGATCTTTCTGCGCATGTGGTGCTCCTGAGGTGAGGGGTGGAGCGTGCGGACAGACGGACCGGACGGCCGGACCGGGCGGCGGCTCGCCGCACTTGGTCTAGACCAAGACGGAGGCTAGTCCTGTCTTTTGGTCATGTCCATACCACTGAAAGGGCCCCGGTCCGAAGACCGGGGCCCACCTGATCGCTCCGGGTCCGCCGTCAGACCGCCGGCGCCTCCACATGAGCGACGACCTGGGCGTGGAAGCGGTCCACGGCCTCGTCGACACTGCGGATGAAGCCGGTCTCGGCGCTGCCCCGGCCGCTGCCCATGCCCTTGAACAGGGAGAGCCGGAAGCCGGTGATCTGCGCCCCGTCCTTCGGGAGGATGTCGGCGGGCTCCGGGCGCAGCCGTTCCAGCGTGCCGCGCGGGCCGACGCCCTGGCCGTCGACGAGCGTCTCGATGTGGAGGTCGGCGGGAGCCTCGGAGAGCCGCCGGACCAGCCGTTTGACCCGGCTGAGGGGATAGCCCGGCTCCACGGCGGGGACCTCGATGGACGTACGGAGTTTGCCGGTGCGCAGATCGGCGGTGATGGCCAGGACGCCCGGGGTGCCCTCGATGCGGATCTCGGCGCCCAGCCTCCCCTGCTCGCAGAGGTGGTCGGCCAGCTCGGCACGGCGGGCACTCGGGTCGGAGCCGCGCCGCGCGCGCTGGACCGGCAGGACCTTCTGCCCCAGCTCACCGCCCAGCCGCAGGCAGACCTGCCGGACCAGCCGCTCCCAGTTCTCGATGACCTCCAGGGCCCGGGCGTCGCCCTGGCACAGGGTCTCGTCGTCGATCCCCCGGCGCACGGGGACCCAGGCCGCGCCCATGTTCTGGAAGCCGTGACATCCGGAGTTCTCGTGCTGGAGGTACTGGAGGAGTTCCTGGAGCAGCCAGGCGTGCGCGGCGTTGCCGACCCCCTCGTGACGGATCAGCATCTGCGCCTGGTGCACGACCTCGGCCCAGGACAGATGCCAGAGCGCCACCTTGTGCTTGCGCCGCCGGTCGATCCGTACGTCGACGAGCGGGCTGCCCTCGAGCGCGACGTCGTTGGACAGGGTGATCACGGCCTCGTACCCGCGCCGGGCCGCGATGTCCATGTACGCCTGCACCTGGTCGGGCTTGAGCGCGTTCCCGTTGGTCTTGGTCTCGACGAGCGCGGTCCACAGCTTGCCCGCCCGCTCGACCCGGACCACCCCGTCCGGACGGCGCGGCGACTCCCCGTGCGGCAGGGTCACCTCGGTGAACGTCTCCATCCGGCCGGCCGGTGCGCCGAACCCGGCGGTGAGACGGCGGCCGAACTCCGGCACCTGGGCCATCACGGACAGCACGACGGAGGTGGCCCGCGTCTCGCGCTCACGGTCGCTCTTGAGCGCCGACACGGGGAACAGCCGGGCGGAGCGCCAGGTGTCGTTGTCGGCGAGCGACTTCTTGGCCGTACGGGGAAGCGTGACCTTCTTCTTCGCCGTACGGGGGCGGCGGCGAGCGGGCTTCGGTACGGGGGCGGGGCCGAGGTCGGGGTCAGGGTCGCCGGGTTCCGGCACGGCAGGCGTCCGCGATGCGGCGGGCGCCTGCGGTGCGGCCGGGGCCGTCTCCCTGACGCCCCGGCTCTGGGCGGGAACCACCGCCGGCGGCTCCGGCACGGCCTCCCCGGCGGCGGCCGGCTGATCGGGCGCCTCCGGTTCCGGTTCCGGTCCTGCTTCCGGTCCTGCTTCCGGGGACTCCTCCGTCGCGTCGTCGTCGATGTCGACGCCGTAATCGGTCGCCAGCCCGGCGAGGCCGGACGCGTACCCCTGGCCGACCGCGCGGAACTTCCACTCCCCCGAGCGCCGGTACAGCTCGCCGAAGATCACCGCGCTGACCTCGTCGGCCCCCTCCACGGCGAACCGGACCAGGCCGTCGCCCGCGCTGTCCGCGAGGGTGAGGCGGAGGTCGTCCAGGTCGCCGAAGCGGGAGCCGGCATAGCGGCTGGCGGCGACGACCACCTTCTCGATCTCCTGCGGGACGGCGTCCAGATCGAAGCTGATCCGGTCCTCGCTGCCGTCGGCCGTGGGCGTCTTGCCGAGCAACTGCACGCTTCCGTTGCCGGCCACGGGATTGTTGTAGAAGCAGAAGTCGACGTCGCTGCGGACCTTGCCGTCACCGTCGAGCAGAAGTACGGATACGTCGGCGTCACCTTCGCCCGTGGTGCTGCTCCACCCCAGGCTGACCATGACCGAACCGACATCCTCGCTCAGCGTCGCAAGACCGACGTTGGCGCCCTTGGTCATCTCGTGCACGAGGCCCCCCAAATGCACAGCCGCCCGGAACGCACCCCGGCAGCCCACTGTGTGACATGTGTGGTGCGTCACACATTCGCCGTACTCCGCGAACATTAGCCGCCGGAGCCCGGGAGCGTGAAGAACTTGTGAAATCCGGAGGTCAAGCCATCGCAAAGACGGTCCGGGAGGGCGGTCACGACGAGTCGCGGACCACCAGCTCCGTGGGCAGTACCACCGAAGGGCGCTCGTCGCCCGGGGCCCGGCCCGCGATCTCGTCCAGGAGGAGCTGGGTCATGCGGCGGCCCATCTCCTCGATGGGCTGGCGGACGCTGGTGAGGGCCGGGTGCATATGGCGGGCGACCACCGAGTCGTCGAAGCCGATCAGGGCCACGTCCTCCGGGATGCGGCGGTCCGCCTCGCGGAGGACCTGGCGGGCGCCGGCGGCCATCACGTCGGAGGCGACGAAGACCGCGTCGAGGCCGGGGCGGCGGGACAGCAGGTCGCGCATCGCCCGCGCGCCGCCCTCCTCGGTGAAGTCGGCGGGGGCGATGAGGCGTTCGTCGGGGGCCAGGCCGGCGGCGGAGAGGGCGGCGCGGTAGCCGTCCAGGCGGCGCTGCGCGCCGTAGACCTCCAGGCGGCCGGTGATCGTGGCGATCTGGCGGCGGCCCCGGGAGACCAGGTGTTCGACGGCGGCCCGCGCGCCCTCGAAGTTGTCGGAGTCGACCGAGGGCAGCGTCTCGGCCGCGTGCCGGGCGCCGCTGATCACACAGGGCATGCCCAGCTGCTCCAGGAGCTCCGGCAGCGGGTCGTCGGCGTGCACGGCGACCAGGAGGACCCCGTCGACGCGGTGGGCGGTGAGGTACTGGGCGAGGCGGCGGCGTTCCCGGTCGTTGCCGACGAGGGTGAGGAGCAGTTGCATCTCGGTGTCCGCCAGGGCCGCGCCGACGCCGCGCACTATCGCGGAGAAGTACGGCTCGGCGAAGAAGCGGGTCTCCGGCTCGGGCACCACCAGGGCGATGGCGTCGGTGCGGTTGCCCGCCAGGGCGCGGGCCGCCCGGTTGGGGACGTACCCCAGCTCGGCCACGGCCGCCTCGACCGCCTGCCGGGTCGCGTCGCTGACCCGGGGCGAGCCGTTGATGACCCGCGAGGCGGTGCCCCGGCCGACCCCGGCCCGTGCCGCCACTTCTTCGAGCGTGGGCCGCCCGCCGCTCCGTACTCGCGCTGCCGTCATGGCCGCCTCCCCGTTCCCGGTCAATTTCTCACAGCCGTAACGTCAATCCAAGTCCTGGATCGATCACCCCGGCGGGGGTACGGACAGTGTATTGGGAGCGCTCCCAAGCGGTGACGGAAGGGCCGTGGGCCCGGTCGGGAACGACCGGGCCCACGGTGTTCACGAGGTCAGGCGTCCGGGGCGGCCGCCGGGGGCAGTGCGTGGCGGGCGATCACGTCGCCGTACCAGTAGGCGCTGGACTTCGGCGTACGGCGCTGGGTCGCGTAGTCGACGTACACCGCGCCGAACCGCTTCGCATAGCCGTAGCCCCACTCGAAGTTGTCCATCAGGGACCAGAGGAAGTAGCCCCGCACATCCGCCCCGTCGGCCGCCGCCCGGCGCACCGCGTCCAGGTGGCCCTCCAGATAGACGATCCGCTCGGGGTCGTGGACCCGGCCGTCCGCGTCCGGGGCGTCGTCGAAGGCCGCGCCGTTCTCGGTGACCATCAGCGGCAGGTCCGGGTGTTCGCGCGCGACGTCCATGAGGAGGTCGTACAGGCCCTCCGGCTTGACCGACCAGTTCATCGCGGTGACCGGGCGGCCCTCGGCGAGGTGGAAGGCGACGTGCTCCGAGCCGGGCCACGGGGAGTGCGCGCTGCTGCCGTGGCCGTCGTTGCGGGTGTCGCCCGCGCCGGTGGGCGACGCGCTGACGATGGTGGGCGTGTAGTAGTTGACGCCGAGCACGTCGATCGGGTGCGCGATCGCGGCGAGGTCGCCCTCGTGGATCAACTCGGGCCAGTTGACGATGCGTTCGGTGTCGGTGAGGAGGTCCTCGGGGTAGGCGCCCTTCAGCATCGGGCCCGTGAAGACCCGGTTGCCGACCGCGTCGATCCGGCGCGCCGCGTCCGCGTCCGCCTCGCTGTCGGTCAGCGGGCGCACCTGGTGGAGGTTGAGGGTGACCGAGGTCTGCGCGGCAGCGGGGAGGTTCGCGCGCAGCGCCTCGGCCGCCCGGCCGTGGGCGAGGTTGAGGTGGTGGGCGGCCCGCAGCGCGGCGGCCGGTTCGGTGCGGCCGGGGGCGTGGACCCCGGAGCCGTAACCGAGGAAGGCCGAGCACCAGGGCTCGTTCAGCGTGGTCCACATCGAGACCCGGTCGCCCAGCGCGCGGGCCATGATGGCCGCGTAGTCCGCGAACCGTTCGGCCGTCGCGCGCTCGGGCCAGCCGCCCGCGTCCTCCAGCTCCTGCGGCAGGTCCCAGTGGTAGAGCGTGGCGACGGGCGTGATGCCGGCCGCCAGCAGCTCGTCGACGAGCGACCGGTAGAAGTCCAGGCCACGTTCCACGGCGGGGCCGCGGCCGGTGGGCTGGACGCGGGACCAGGAGACCGAGAAGCGGTACGCCTGGAGCCCGAGGCTCTTCATCAGGGCGACGTCGTCGCGGTAGCGGTGGAAGTGGTCGGCGGCCACGTCCCCGGTGTCCCCGCCGAGGGTCCGGCCGGGCGTGTGGCTGAAGGTGTCCCAGATGGAGGGGGTGCGGCCGTTCTCGGCGGCCGCGCCCTCCACCTGGTACGCGGCGGTGGCCGCGCCCCAGAGGAAGCCGGTCGGGAAGGGGGCCGTGGCGGCGGGGGCCTGCTGCGGGACCGTGTCAGGTCGGACGGCTGTCATGCGGGAGCGCTCCCTGGGGGAAGTGAGGGCGGTAGGAGGAAAGGAGGGTGAGGTGGTGGTCAGCCCTTGACCGCGCCGGACATGATCCCGCCGACGATCTTCTTGCCGAAGACCACGAACACCACCAGCAGCGGCAGCGTGCTGATCAGCGCGCCCGCCATCACGATGGACTGGTCGGGGGTGTACGAGGCGCTGAGCTGGCCGAGGGCCACCTGAAGGGTCGGGTTCTGCTGGTTGAGGGCGAGGTAGGGCCAGAAGAAGTCGTTCCACGCCTGGACGAAGGTCAGCATCCCGAGCACCATCATCGCGGGGCGGGCCACCGGCAGCACCACGCTCACCACGATGCGGAGGTTGTTCGCGCCGTCGATCTTGGCCGCCTCGATCAGCTCGTACGGCAGCGCCTCGATCAGGTACTGGCGCATGAAGAACACGCCGAACGCGCTGACCAGCGTCGGGAAGATCACCGATTCGAGCTGTCCGCCCCAGCCGAGGCCGGACATCATCATGAAGAGCGGGACGACGCTGAGCTGCGGCGGGATGGTCAGGGTGGCGATGACCGCGGTCATCAGCCAGCCGCGGCCCCGGAAGCGCATCTTGGCGAAGGCGTATCCGGCGAGCGTGCAGAAGAAGAGCGTCGCGAGGGTGATCGAGGACGAGACGATGATGCTGTTGACGATCGCCTTGCCGAGGTTGGCCTGCTCCCAGGCCGTCTGGACGTTCTCGATCAGCTTGCCGCCCGGGAGGAACGGCGGGGTGGAGGCGAGGACTTCGTCCTGGGTGCGGGAGGCCGCGACCAGGGTCCAGTAGAGCGGCAGCAGCGAGCCGAAGCCGACGACGGCGAGCGCGATGTACGCGAAGGGGCCGCCCTTCATCTGCTGGCCGGCGCCCATCCGGAAGCGGCCCGGGCGCTGCGGGGCACCGCCCTTCGGGGCCGGCGCGAGCTTCACGGGGGCGGTGTGCGTGGGGCTGGTCATGGTCATGGAGGTGCTCCCGGTCAGACCGCGGACTTGCGGACGAATCGGCCGAAGAACCAGTTGGCCGCGGCGATGATCAGCAGGAGGGCGAGCATCGCCCAGGCGACGGCGGCGGCCGGACCGAGATGTCCGAGGTTCCAGCCGTAGTTGTAGAGGTAGATGCTGAGCGTCTCGTACTGGTTCTCGTTGCCGCCGGTGGCGCCCATCGCACCGCCCTCCAGCAGCAGCGGTTCGCCGAAGAGCTGCATGGAGCCGATGGTGGAGATGACGATGGTGAACAGGATCGTCGGCCGCAGCGAGGGGATGGTGACCTTGCGGAACTGCTGCCAGCGCGACGCGCCGTCCAACGAGGCTGCTTCGTAGAGGTCGTTGGGGACCGCCTGCATCGCCGCGAGGTAGATCAGCGCGTTGTAGCCGGTCCAGCGCCAGATCACGATGATCGAGATGGCGAGCTTCGAAGTCCAGTGTCCGTTGGCCCAGTTGACCGGGTCGAAGCCGACGAGGCCGAGCGTCCAGTTGAGCAGTCCGCCGTCCGCCCGGAAGACCAGCGCGAAGACGAGGGCGGCCGAGGCGACCGAGGTGGCGTACGGCGTCAGGATGATCGTGCGCCAGAACGTGCTGGCGCGCAGACGGTAGTTGAGGAGGTGGGCCAGGCCCAGGGCCACCAGGAGCTGCGGGACGGTGGAGATGACGCCGATCAGGAAGGTGTTGCTGACCGAGGTCCAGAACTCGGGGTCGTGCAGGATCTTGTCGAAGTTCTCCCAGCCCACCCACTCCATCGAGTCCAGGCCGGTCATCTCCACCCGGTGCAGGGCGATCCAGCCGGTGTAGAGGAGCGGGTAGAGCCCGAAGGCCCCGAAGACGAGGAAGAACGGTGCGATGTACGCGTACGGGGAGGCCTTGTCGTCGAACCGCCACAGCCGGCTGCGCCACAACTGCCGCCGCTCGCTGGGCGGTTGTTTCTGCGGCTGGCGGGGCGGGGGTACGTACGCATCCCGGGTGGGGGTCGAGGTTGCCACGGGCGGGGAGTCCTTCCCTGGGTGCGCCGACGGACGGCCGGGGCGGCTGGGGGTGGGCGGCTGGAGGGGCGACGGGAGGTGGACGGGCGGCGGACGGGCGGCCGGGGCGGGCGGGTGCCGCCCGCCCCGGCGCTGCGATCGGCTCGGGCCGGTCGGGCGTCAGGTCAGCCGATGGCCTTCTCGATCGTCCGCACGGCCGCGTCCCAGGCCTTGTCGGGGCTGGTGCCGCGCTGCTCCATGTTGTTGATCTGGGTGGAGATGGAGTCCTTGATCACGCCGTCCTTCGGGCCGAGGACCGCCTCGGGGATGGACTTCGCGCCGTCGGCGTAGATCTGGCCGATGGGGGCGTCGTTGAAGTACGGCAGGGTCGCGTTCTTCACGTCGGGCAGTTCATAGGCGCCCTGGTTGGACGGGAAGACACCGATCGCCTTGAAGACGGCGGCCTGCTGCTCGGGGGCGGTCAGCCACGCGACGAGCTTGGACGCCTCGGCGACGTTCTTCCCGGACTTGGGGACGGCGAGGAAGGAGCCGCCCCAGTTGGCGGAGGTGTTGCCGGGGGCGCTGGTGATGTCCCACTTGCCCTTGTTGGCGTCACCGGCGTACGTGGAGATCTGGCCGGCCATCCAGGCGGGGCAGACGACGGTGGCGATGGTGCTCTTGCGCAGGGCCGCCTGCCACGGGTCCTCGAACTGGGCCAGGCCCTGCGTCAGCTTCTTGGACGCGGCCTCGGCGGCGAGCTTCCAGCCCTTCTCGACGCTGGCGCTCTTCTCGTAGATCGGCTTGCCGCTCGCGTCGTAGTACTGCTCGGGGCTGGAGCTGACCACGGCGTTGAACATGGCGCTCGCGGAGTCCATGAAGTAGGTGCCCTTCGGCGCCTTCTTCTTGTACTGCTCGCCGAGCGCGAGGAAGTCCTCCCAGCCGCCCTCGGTCAGCTTGGCGACCTCGGCGCGGTCGGTGGGCAGTCCGGCCTTCTCGAACAGCTCACGATTGTAACAGAGGGACATGGGGCCGATGTCGGTGCCCGCGCCGATGACCGCGCCGCTGGGGGCGGTGGCCTGCTTCGCCTTCCACGACACCCACTCGTCCACGCCGATCGCCTTGGAGAGGTCGGCGAAGGAGTCCGCCTTGGTGTCGACGATCTCCTTGATCCGGCCGACCTCGATGCCCTGGACGTCGGCGAGGCCGCTGCCGGAGTTCAGCTGCTGGAGGAGCTTGGGGTAGTAGTTCTTCTCCTCGGCGGTGGTGTCCTCCTTGACCGTGATCTTCGGGTTCAGCTTGTGGTACTTCTCGAAGAGCCCGGCCTCCTTGTACCCGAACTGCCCGAAGTCGGCGACGGTCAGGGTGATGTTCCCGTCCGCGTCGGCTCCCTTGTCCGAGTCGGACGAGCCGCCGCATCCGGCGAGGAGGAGGGCGGTGACCGTGAGGCCCGTGGTGGCCACGAGGGCGGTTCTGTGGCGTCGACCGGCAACGCTGCGGGTGATGCGCATTCCACTGCTCCTTGTTCCGGGGATTCCGGCAATGGCGCATGGGAGCGCTCCCATGCATCGTTGCCGGAAGGTTGCTGCCTGAAGGGGGTGGGTGTCAAGAGTTGAAGACGATTCCGTTGCCGAGGGATGTCCGGCGGGTCACGGAGGGGCTGTTGGGCCGCCCTCCCGTCGGAAGGTGAACGAGGGCAGGCCGGGCCGAATGAGGCGCCCGAGCACCCCACCCCTGTTAATTTCTCCCTTATGTACCTTTTGATCATCCCGGTCACCGACACCAGCCACGGTGAGTGAGGCGGGATGGGCGTCCTGCGTGACCATCCCGAACTGGCCCTCTTCTTCTGCCTCGCGGCCGGCTACCTCGTCGGCAAGCTCCGCGTCGGCCCGATCACCCTCGGCGGCATCTGCGGCACCCTGATCGTGTCGCTGCTGATCGGCACCCGGCACGTCAGCGTCGACGACGACGTCAAGACCGTCTTCTTCGCCCTGTTCATCTTCTCGCTCGGCTACCTGGCCGGGCCGCAGTTCTTCGCCAACCTCAACCGCAAGAGCCTGCGCTTCTTCACGCTCTGCCTGATCGAACTGGTCTGCGTCCTCGGCATCGCCTACGGGCTCGCCAAGGCCTTCGACCTGGACGTGGGCACGGCGGCCGGAATCCTCGCGGGGGCGGCCACCGAGTCCGCCGTCGTCGGGACGGCGACCGAGGCCATCGGCAAGCTCGACAACCTGACCTCCGAGCAGATCAGCCAGTACCAGGGGCACGTGGCCACCGCGTACACGGTCTGCTATCTGTTCGGCCTGATCACCATCGTGCTCTTCACCAGCCAGATCATGCCGATGCTGCTCCGCATCAACCTGGCGGACGCCTCCCGCGAGCTGTGGGAGAAGATGCGCGGCGGACAGAGCGGTCTCGAGTCCGACGAGCGTGAGGCGCTGCCCGGCATGGTCGGCCGCACCTACCTCGTGACGCTGGCGGACGGGCGGACCGTCGGTGATCTGGAGAGCGCCCTGGGCGGCCGGATCACCGTCGAGGGCGTCAAGCGCGGCAGCAGGCTGCTCACCCCCTCCCCCGGTCTGGAGCTGACGCTCAGCGACCTGATCCAGGTGGTCGGAGTGCGCTCCGCCATCATCGAGGCGGGCCGGGAGATCGGCCCGGAGACGCCGGCCGTGCCGGGGCTCGACACCCCGCTGGCCACCGGCCAGGTCGCCGTCACCGAGAAGGAGACGATCGGCGCGAGCATCGACCGGCTGGTCAAACGCCATCCGGAGTTCCGCAAGGACGGCGTCTACGTCACCGACGTCCTGCGCAACGACCAGCACCTGCCCGCCAGCGGGGAGACGGTCCTGGCCCGGGGCGACGTGCTCACCCTGGTCGGCGCCCGGGGCGGGCTGAACCGGGTCGTCGCGAAGCTCGGCGCGGTCGTGAAGAACGACGCCACCGACTTCATCTACCTCGGCTTCGGCATCGTGGCGGGCTCCCTGCTCGGCCAGATCGTCGTCACGTTCGGGGACGTCCCGATGTCGCTCGGCACCGGCGGCGGCTGTCTGATCTCCGGCCTGGTCTTCGGCTGGTTCCGCTCCCGCAGCCAGACCTTCGGCGCGTTCCCGCCGCAGGCCGCGACCACGCTCAAGGACATGGGCCTGGCCGTCTTCATCGCCTGCACCGGGCTGGCCGCCGGACCGCAGGCCTGGCCGCTGCTGAAGGAGTACGGGGCGTTGCTGCCGTTCGCGGGCATCGCCATGGTGCTGGTCCCGGCGACCATCTCGCTGGTCGTCGGGCGCAAGCTGCTGAAGATCGAGAAACCGCTGCTGATCGGCGCCATCGCCGGACAGCAGTGCTCGACCCCGGCGATCACCTCCATCACCCAGGTGGCCCAGAGCTCCGTCCCGCTCCTCGGCTACACGATCACGTACACGCTCTCCAACTTCCTGCTGCCGCTGACCGGGCCCATCCTCGTCGGCGTCCTGGGCAGCTGACGTGATCGCCCTCCGCGACCACCGACCCGTACGGAACGGACACCACCACCATGGACACCACCCCGCACAGAACCAGCTTCAGCCGTGAGGAGATCCGGTCGTTCGCCCAGCTCTCCCCGTTCGAGCTGAAGGACAAGTTCATCCAGATCGCGACGGCCGCGCAGAGCGGCCGGCCGGGCCAGAAGGGAAAGTCGGCCCGGACGATGCTCAACGCGGGCCGCGGCAACCCGAACTGGGTCGCCACCGGGCCCCGCGAGGCGTACCACGCGCTCGGCTACTTCGCGCTCTCGGAGTCCCGGCGGGTGTGGACGGCCGACAACCTGGGCGGCATGCCGGAGCAGGCGGGGTGTGCGGAGCGCTTCGAGCGCTTCGTCCGTACGCACCCGGAGCTGCCGGGCATCGAACTGCTGAAGGCGAGCGTGGACCTGGCGGTGAAGCGGTTCGGCTTCGACCGGGACGCGTTCACGCACGAGCTGGCGGACTCCTCGATCGGCGACAACTACCCGGTGCCGGACCGGATCCTGCACCACACCGAGCAGATCGTGCGCGGCTACATCGCGGATGAGATGTTCGACCACCGGCCGCCGGAGGGACAGACGCTGAGCCTGTTCGCCACCGAGGGCGGCACGGCGGCGATGTGCTACGTCTTCGACTCGCTGATGAAGAACGGGATCCTGGCGAAGGGCGACCGGATCGCCCTGATGGTGCCGGTGTTCACCCCGTACCTGGAGATCCCGGAGCTGGACACGTACGGCTTCGACGTGGTGCGGGTGGAGGCGAGCCTGTTCACGGAGACCGGGGTGCGGCAGTGGCGCTACCCGGAGGAGGAGATCGCCAAGCTCGCCGACCCCTCGGTGAAGCTGGTCTGCTGCGTGAACCCGAGCAACCCGCCCTCGCTGGCGCTCTCCACCCGGGTCTCCGAGCAGATCGTGTCCATCGTCGGCGAGCGGAACCCGAACCTGATCATCGTGACCGACGATGTGTACGGGACCTTCGTGGAGGGCTTCCGCTCGCTCGCGGCCGACCTGCCGCGCAACACGCTCCTCGTCTACTCCTACTCCAAGCACTACGGGGCGACCGGCTGGCGGCTCGGGGTGATCGCGCTGCACGACGACAACGTGATCGACACGATGCTGGCGGAGCAGGACCAGGAGCAGAAGGACCGGCTCGACCAGCGGTACGGGACCCTGTCGCTGGAGCCGGGGAAGATCCGGTTCATCGACCGGCTGGTGGCGGACTCCCGGCAGGTGGCGCTGAACCACACGGCGGGGCTGTCGCTGCCGCAGCAGGTGATGATGACGCTGTTCTCGCTGTTCGACATGCTGGACGAGGGGCAGGACTACAAGCACCGGATCCGGGCGATCGTCCAACAGCGGCTCGAACTCCTGCTGGAGGGCGTGCACATGAAGGTCTCGGAGGACCCGAAGCGGGCCGCGTACTACATCGAGCTGGATCTGCTGGCCGAGGCGGAACGCGTGCACGGAAAGCCGTTCGCGGACTTCCTGGAGAAGACCTACGAGCCGGTCGACCCGCTGTTCCGGCTGGCCGAGCAGACCTCGGTGGTCCTGCTCAACGGCGGTGGCTTCGACGGTCCGGAGTGGTCGGTGCGGGTGTCGCTGGCCAACCTGGATGACCTGGACTATCTGAAGATCGGCCATCATCTGCGGGCGATCTTCGACGAGTACGCGCAGGAGTGGCGGGCCGGGGATTCCACGTGAAGGGGCGCGCCCCGGCCGGGGGTGGGGTGGGGCCCGGCCGGGGCGCGCGGTGGGGGGCTCAGCGGTTCGGGGGGAACAGAGAGCGTGCGGGCTACTTGTAGGCCGCGAACGCCTTCGTGAAGGCCAGCGGCTCCTGGTCGATCGAGCTGCACGTGGCGTCGGCTTCCGGCTTGGGCCCGCCCGGGCAGGCCTTGTCCCGGGTGCCGGACCACATCGCGAGGCGGCCGATGCCCTTGTCCTGGGCGAACTTCACCAGTTGGGTCGCGTCCTCGACGGTGAAGATCTCGGTGACGACGTCGTTCACGCCGATCATCGGGGTGACCGCGACGGCCTGCCACGCGGCGGCGTCGGAGAGGCCGAGGACGCCCTTGATCTGGGCCTGGGTGGCGGTCGCCGCCTGGATCGCGTACTCGCCCATGTCGTCGCTGTAGGCGGGACCGTAGTCCATCGCCATGATGTTGACCCCGTCGACGCGGACGCCGTTCTTCTCCGCGTCGGCCAGCAGGTCCACGCCCGGCTGGGTCAGGCCCTCGGGCATGACGGGCAGCGTGAAGGCGACATCGAGGTCCGGGTACGTCTTCTGGAGCTGGGCGATGGCCTGGGAGCGGCGGGTGTTGGCCGCCGTGTCGGGCAGGGCGGCGCCCTCGATGTCGAAGTCGACCTTGGTGAGGTCGTAGGCGTCGACGACCTTGCCGTACGCGGCGGCGAGCTCGTCGGCGGAGGAGCAGTTGAGGGCCAGTTCGGCGCCGGCCGCACCGCCGAAGGAGACCCGGACGTCACCACCCTTGCCGCGCAACGCGCCGATCTGGGAGGCCACTTGGTCGTCGCCGAGGCCGGTGACGCCGCCCCAGAGCGGTGCGCAGCCGCCGCCGGAGGTGATGAAGGCGAGGTGGAACTCGTTCACGCCGGTCTTCGTCGCGGTGTCCAGGAGGTCGTACGCGGGCTGGAGCGAGGTGTCGACGTACGGGGCGAACCCGGCGCCGGTTTCCCCACCGCCACCGGGGCGACCGGTGGCAGTGGGGGTCGGCGTGGGGGGCTTGGTGGGGGCGGTGGCGGAGGGGCTGGACGAGGGAGTGGACGAGGGGGTGGCCGTCGGCGTGGGGGCCGTGGTCGGGGCGTTTGTGGGGCGGCCGCCGGGGGTGGGGGGCGCGCCGCCGTCGGCGGAGCAGGCGGCGTCGTTGATCAGGCAGCCGGCCGGGTCGCCCGCGGTGCCGGTGGCGGAGGTGACGAAGCCGACGGTGACGGACGCGCCGGGGGCGAGTTCCTTGTCCCAGCTCGCGGGCTTCACGGTGACGCGGCCGTCCTTCACCGTGTGCTCGCCGTTCCAGAGCGAGCCGATCTTCGTGCCCGCCGGGAGGTCGAACTCCAGCGTCCAGTCGGTAAGGGGCTTGTCCGTCTCGTTGGTGACGACGTACTGGCCGGTGTAGCCGCCGTCCCAGGCGCTGGTACGGGTGTAGGCGGCGCCGATCGCGGCGGCCTGCGCCGTGCCGGTCAGCGCGAGGACCGTGCCGCCGATGACGGCGGCGGCCACGACCGCGCCGATCGCCTTGGTGCGGGTGGTCGTCGTGCGACGGTGCGTACGGGAAGCCATCAACGTGCCCTGCCTGACTCTGCGTTCTGCGGATCTGCGGATCTGCCCGGTATTTCCTGTCCGGGATCTCGAGAGCACGCTAGCCGCAGCGGAACGGGCAAAGAGGGCGTTACGGGCGGGAGTTGATGTTCTTAGGACGCGCTTAAGGAACGCATGGGCGCGGGTTAATGCTGGAGCCCCGGTGGCGGGTCGATGCCAGGAAGCTGCGGCGGCTCAGTGCTGGGACCCGGTGGCGGTACGGCTCTCGCCGCCCCGCTGGCGGCCCAGCCGGCGGCCGACCCGGCGGCCGTGTCCGCGCCGGCCGCGCTCGGGGCGGCTGCCGTGCAGGCCGATCCAGATCCGGACCTCCGTGCCGCCGAGGACCGACCGGCCGATGCGCAGGTCGCCGCCGGTGGACTCGGCGACCCGGCGCACGATGTCCAGGCCGAGGCCGGTGGAGCCGACGGACCCGTTCGCCCCGTCGCGCCCGCTGGCGCCCCGGGCGAGGGCCGCCTTCGGGTCGGGGATCCCCGGGCCGGCGTCGGAGACGAGCACGATGACCGCGTCACCGCTGTGGTGGACGTCGACGGAGAAGGCGGTGCCCTCGGGGGTGTGGCGGAAGACGTTGCCGAGCAACGCGTCCAGGGCGGCGGCCAGTTCGGGCCGGGCCACCGGGATGCGTACCGTACGGTCGACTCCCGCGAGGCGCACCTCGCGGCCCTCGTCCTCCGCGAGCGCCGACCAGAAGCCCATGCGTTCGCGGATCACCTCGGAGGCGTCGCAGCCCGCCCCCGTCTGCACTCCCTGGGTCTGCGGTCGCTGTTCGCGGGCGGTGCGGATGATCGTGTCGACCTCGTGCTCCAACTGCTGGACCGCCGCCCGGGTCTGCTCGGCCGCCGGGCCCTCGCCGAGCGACGCGGCGTTCAGCCGGAGCACGGTGAGCGGGGTGCGCAGCCGGTGCGAGAGGTCGGCGGCCAGCTCGCGCTCGTTGGCCAGGAGCTGGACGACCTGGTCGGCCATGGAGTTGAACGCGACGGCCGCGGAACGCAGTTCGGTGGGCCCCTCCTCGGGGACCCGGGTGCCGAGGCGGCCCTCCCCCAGGTCCTGGGCGGCGCCCGCGAGGCGCTGGGCGGGCTGCACCATCCGTACGCCGAGCCGGTCGGCGACCGCGACCGAGCCGACGATCAGCGCGACGCCGACGCCCGCCAGCATCAGCCAGGCGGTGGCGACCCCGTTGGACACCTCGCCCTCGGGGACGAACACCTCGACGACGGCGATGTCCCCGGTGCCCAGCGCGGTCGGCTGGAGGAGGGCGAAGCCGCCGGTGACCTCGGTGATGGAGGCGCGCCCGGCCTTGCGCACGGTCTCCACGTCCTTGGGGGTGGCGCGCCGGGTGCCGATGTCCAGGGGCCCGTCCTCGGCGGGGACATGGACGGCGAGGCGTCCCCGGTCGCCCGGTTCGGTGGACAGGACGGCCCGGGTCAGTTCCTCGCGGTCGGTGGTGATGGAGAGGGTCGGGGCGATCATCGCGGCCTGGCGTTCGGCGTCGGAGAACGCCCGGTCGCTGGCCATCTCCCGGATGACGAGTCCGAGCGGTACGGCGAAGGCGATGACGACCATGGCGGTGACCGCCAGGCAGACCTTGACCAGGGCCCATCTCATGCGGGCGGCTCCGCGACCGGCGAGCCGTCCGGGGCGTCGGGGTGCCCGGCGTCGGCCGGCGGCTGGAGCTTCACGCCGACGCCGCGCAGGGTGTGCAGATAGCGCGGGCGGGCGGCGGTCTCGCCGAGCTTGCGGCGCAGCCAGGACAGATGGACGTCGATGGTCTGGTCGTCGCCGTAGGACTGCTGCCAGACCTCGGCCAGCAGCTCCTTGCGGGCGACGACCACGCCGGGCCGCCCGGCCAGGAAGGTGAGCAGGTCGAATTCGCGCCGGGTCAGGTCGAGTCCGGCCCCGTCCAGCTCGGCGCTGCGGCGCAGCGGGTCGATGGAGAGCCCGCCGACGCGGATGACCCGGGGCGGCGGGGCCTCGCCGCCGGCGGCGCGCGAGCGGCGCAGCACGGCGGCCATCCGGGCGGAGAGGTGCTCGACGGAGAACGGCTTCGTCAGGTAGTCGTCGGCGCCGTCGTTGAGCAGCCGGACGATCTCGCTCTCGTCGTCCCGGGCGGTGGCGATGATCACGGGCACATCGGTGATGGACCGCAGCATCTTCAGCGCCTCGGCGCCGTCCAGGTCGGGCAGCCCGAGATCGAGGATGACCACGTCGAAGCGGAAGTGCGCGACCTCGCGCAGCGCTTCGAGCGCGGTGCCCACGCTCCGTACCGTGTGGGAGGCCTCACTGAGGTGCCGGATGAGGGCGGAACGTACGAACTGGTCGTCCTCGACCACGAGCACACTTGCCATGGGCGGCACCGTACGCCATGCCGGCGGGCCCGGTCCCGGCCCCGTCGGAAACCTCCGCAAAGGCCGGAGAAGAGCGTTTGTTCGGGGCCCCTGACGGAAGCCATGGCGGGCCGGGTGGTGCAGGATGTGCCGGATGCAACGAGGAATCGCACACGCGCTGGCGTGGACGCTCGCCACCGGCGCGGCGGTCACGCTCTCGTGGTGGGGTGTGCACACGGTCATGACGGGGACGGCGTACGACCCGCCCCGGGCCGTGCCGATCTCGGTGGGCGCGGGGCCTCCTCAGCGCATCGGGCAGTCCACCGAGGCGCCCCTCGTCTCCTCGACGCACCGGGCGTCGCCCTCCCCTTCCGCCTCCGCCTCCACCTCTCCGAGCGCCGGTGGCGCGCGCCCGTCCCCGTCGGCCTCGCGCCCCTCCCGTACGCCGTCGGCGCCCCCGGCGAAGCCGCCCGCGTCCTCGACGTCCGGCGAGGTGAAGAGCTATCGCACCGACGGCGGCCGGGTCGTGTTCGAGCTGGGCTCCGACGCGGCGAAGCTCGTCTCGGCGACTCCGGAGCCGGGCTGGTCGATGCAGGTGTGGACGAACGACGCCTGGATCCGGGTCGACTTCAGCGACGGGGGCGGGAAGGACGGAACGACGTACTCCGTGTTCTGTACCTGGAACGGGCATCCGCCGCTGGTGCAGATCGTCGCCCCGTAGGCCGTCCGGATCGTCGGGCGTGGCCCGGGCTACTCGAAGACCGAGGGCGGCGGCGCGGGGGACGGCTTGGCCGCGGCGTCGGTGACGACGGCCGCGCCGCCGGTGAAGTCGGTGAGCGCACGGCCGTGTTCGACGCGGCCCGGGTGCGGGTCGCTCGCCACCCGTCGGGTGAACTCCGCGACCGGGAGCGGCAGGGCCGAGGCGAGCAGGACCGCGTTGCCGAAGCGGCGGCCCCGCCACACCACCGGGTCGGCGGCCAGCGCCAGTTCGGGGAAGACGGCGGCGGCGGTGGCGACCTGGCCGCGCAGATGGGCGAGCGGGGGGCCGTCGGCGAGGTTGGCCGCGTACCGCCCCTCGGGCTTCAGGACCCGGCGGACCTCGGTGAGGAACTCGGCCGACGTGAGGTGCGCGGGGGTGCGGGCCCCGCTGAACACGTCCGCGATGACCAGGTCCGCCCAGCCGTCCGGGAACCTGCCGAGCCCTTCGCGGGCGTCGGCCGCCCGGACCCGGACCCGGGCCTGGGGATCCAGCGGGAGGTGGTCGCGGACGAGCTGCACGAGGGGCGCGTCGAGCTCGACGATCTGCTGGGTGGAGCGGGGGCGGGTCGCGGCGGTGTACCGGGCGAGGGTGAACGCGCCGCCGCCCAGGTGCAGGACGTGCAGCGGCCGGTGCGCGGGAGCGGCGAGGTCGATGACGTGGCCGAGGCGGCGCTGGTAGGCGAACGAGAGGTGCGTGGGGTCGTCGAGGTCCACGTGGGACTGCGGGGCGCCGTCGATCAGGAGCGTCCAGCCGTGCGGGCGCTCCCGGTCGGGTATGAGCTCGGCGAGCCCGCCGCCGACCGGCCGGGAGACCGGCTCGCGCTCGGCCCGCCCGGAGCCCCGGCCGCCGGTCCGGCGCTCGTCGCGCGCCTGCGCCTTGGCGCCGCCGGCCTTGTCCCCGCCCGCGGATTTGTCCTTGCCCGCGGCTTTGTTCTTGCCCCGGGCCGGCGCTCCTCGACGTGCCACGTTCGCTGGTCCTTGCTGGTGGGGGCCCGGGTCGCCGGCCGCGGCGGAGCGTTCCGCCCGTCCGGCCATTATGGGCTCAGCAGCAGTTGTCGGCCGCCTCGATCAGCCGGGCGGCCTGGTCGAGGGCGGCGCGGAGCACGGCCGGATCGGTGACCGGGGCGTCGTCGGCGGGCGGGAGCAGCCAGCCGGAGCCGGAGCCGGGCGGCTCGGCGGGGATGCGCAGCCCGCGCCCGTCGGTCCGCGTACAGGCGCTGCCGGGTACGTCCCAGGCGTCGGCGGTGCCCGGCGGCACGATGAAGCCGAGGGTGTCGCAGGCGCCGTCGTGCAGGACCGGGCCGACGGGCTCCTGGTCCCGCCCCCGGCGGAGGATGTCGACGGCTTCCAGGCCCTGCCGCGCCGGGACCGTGACGAGGTCGCAGGACTGGTCCCGCCCCGCCGGGTCGGTCGAGGCCGTCGGAATGGCCGGGGCCGCCGGACCGGCCGGGGCCGTCGGACCGGCCGGGGCCGTCGGACCGGCCGGGGCCGTCGGAATGGTCGGGGTCGCAGGGATGGTCGGGGGCATCGGAATGGTCGGGGGCATCGGTTTCGTCGCGGTCGTCCGTGAGCCGGTCTCCCTGCCGAGATGCAACAAGGGAACCCCTCCTCTCATCGCCGAACGGAGCCACACTCCGTCTCCACATGGACCAACGCCGCGGGTGCGTCAAGGGCTACGGGCCCACACCGCCGCAAAGGGTGGCAGTTCATGGCGGATCGGGGGCGGAATGCCCCTTTCGCAACGAAACGCTGTGTGTGCGACTCGTCACAGCAGGTACGTTCTTGCTCCGCCGGGACACCGGGAACCACGCATCCCGGCCGCACCAGAGAGGGGCCGGCCATGGTGTCGACAGCGGCAGTTCCCAACCTCACCTTCCGCCGGCTGCGCGGACAGCGCTCCGCCGGAGAGTTCGCGGCGGCGGTCCGCAGGGCCGCGCGGGAGATCGGGGAGCAGGTCGCGTGCGACGCCCGGTACATCGGGCGGGTGGAGTCCGGGGAGATCCGCTGCCCCAACTACGCCTACGAACGCGTCTTCCTGCACATGTTCCCCGGGGCGTCCCTGGCCGACCTGGGGTTCTCGGCCCGCGAGAGCGTACGGGGGCGGGGCGCGCGGGTCGTGTCCGAACCCCCGCCCGTGTCCGCCCCTTCCCCTGCCGGTCCCGGCTCCCTCCGCCGCGACACCGAACCCGACGACATCCCCATCCCCACCCCCGAGGAGAGCGACGTGCTGCGTCGCATGTTCATGACGAGCGGTACCGCCACGGTGGCGGCCGCTTCCCTGGGTCTCGGCGGGGCGCCCGCCTCCGCCGCCCGGGTCTCTCTGCCCGCGCAGCGCCGGGTCGGCGAGGCGGAGGTGAACGCCGTCGAGAAGGCCGTACGGCAGATCCGGCTGCTGGACGACCGGCACGGCGCGGACGGGCTGTACCGGCGGGCCGCGCAGCCGCTGCGCGCCGCGTACGAGCTGCTGGACGCCGGGACCACCGCACGGCGCGCCACCTCGGACCGGCTGCACGCGGGCGCGGGCGAGCTGGCCATCTCCGTGGGGTGGCTGGCCCACGACTCGGGCCGCTTCGACGACGCCCGCTCGCACTACGCGGAGGCGCTGGCCACGGCGCGGCTGGCCGGGGACGCGCGGCTCGAGGCACACGCGTTCTGCAACACGTCGTTCCTGGCCCGGGACGCGGGCCGGCCCCGGGAGGCGGTACGGGCGGCGGAGGCCGGCCAGCGGGCCGCCCGCACGCTGGGGTCGCCCCGGCTGCTGGCGCTGCTCGCGCTGCGGGAGGCGGGGGGCCGGGCGGGGCTCGGTGACCGTACGGGGTGCGACCGGGCGATCGGGCGGGCCCGGGCGGCGTTCGACCGGGGCCCGGCGTCGGGTGATCCGGAGTGGATGAGCTTCTTCCGGGAGGCGGAGCTGGAGCTGCTGGAGGCGCAGTGCTGGTCGGCGCTGGGCGACTGGTCCCGGGCGGCGCGGCACGGACGGCGGGCGACGGCGCTCCAGGACCCGCACTTCACCCGGAACCTGGCGCTGTACCGGGCCCAGCTCACGGGTGACCTGGCGCGGGCGGGGCGGCCGGACGAGGCGGCGGCGACGGGGCACCAGGTGCTGGATCTGCTGACCCGGGTGCAGTCGTCGCGGATCCGGGGGATGTTGGCGGGGGCGGCGCGGATGCTGGAGTCGGGGGCGGGTGGAGGATCCGGGGCGGCGTCCTTCCTGACCCGCCACCGGGACTCGGCCCCGGCCAGGTGAGTGGCTGTGTGTGACCCCCGGTTCTGAGTAGCCCCGGCCGGCGGGCCGCGCCGGGTCAGGAGTGGTTCACGGTCCGCGAGCCCGTCCTATCGCCGGCGGGTGTCCCACCGTGGGTCGCCCGAGCCGGCCGCCGGCCGCTCTGTCGGCCGGCCGGCCGCCTGGCCGGTCCCGCGATGGATCACGAGTGCCCAGGTGAGGCAGCCGAACCCGATCGTCGCCGCGACAGCCCGCACGGTGTTCCAGGCCGTCCACATCGTTTCGTCGAGCTGGGCGCGTACCGCCGCGAGCTCGGCGTTGCCGCCGAGCTCCGTGGCCGTCCGGATCTTCTCGTTGAGGGGCTCATGGACAGCGAACGTGATCGTGAGTACCGCCAGGACGCACACCAGTGCCGCCCCGGCCCACATCAGCACCGGCCGCTGCCCCGCACGGAGGTGGAGAACGACGGACAGGCCCGTGAACAGCAGCGAGCCCAGGAGCCCCACACCGAGGAACAGCGGATTGGTGATCGCCGCATCGAGCGCTCGGAAGGCCTCGACGAAGGTGCGGTCATCGACGTTGCTCAGGCCGGGCATGATCGTGTTCGACCAGTTCACGAAGACGCCCGCGATCAGTCCGGTCGTCATCGTGGCCAGGATCAGGACGACGGTCCTGAAGGCGCTGTCTCCGACACGCTGCTGCCCGGTCATGACGGCATCTCCGTCGGGGTAGTGATCATGCGCTCAGAAAAGCAGAACACGGCGGGACCTTCCGTGATTGAAGGAAGCCCGGCGCCCGTGGTCGTGCGCGAACCCAGCCCGTCCGGCGTTTGAGGACGGAACCGGTGAGCACGTTTCCGGGTGCCGGTACAGGGCCTCCCGCGCCACGGGGTCCGTGAAGAGCCCGCCCACCGGCCGAAGGGTTCCGTCCTCAATCGCCGGACGGGCTTGAAGGTGGCCGGACGGGCTCACTGCCCCTACCGCTCCAGGTGCCCCGTGTCGTTCCAGCGTTCCACGGCCGGCAGGCCGTACGCCCAGCCCAGGACCGACAGCGACGTCGGCTCCAGGCGGATGCGGGCGCCGAACGACAGATCCTCGCCCAGCCAGCGCGCGCCCAGCGCCCGCAGGATGTGGCCGTGGGCGAAGACCAGGACGTCCCGGTCCGCCGAGCGCGCCCAGGCGACGACCTCGTCCGCGCGGGCGGTGACGTCGGCGACGGACTCCCCGTCCGGGACCCCGTCGCGCCAGATCAGCCAGTCGGGCCGGTCCGCCTTGATCTGCGGCGAGGTCAGCCCCTCGTACGCCCCGTAGTCCCACTCCATCAGCGCGTCCCACGGCTCGGCCCGCTCACCGAACCCGGCGAGTTCGCAGGTCTCGGCGGCCCGGACGAGCGGGCTGGTGCGGACCTCGACGCCGGGCAGCCCCGCCCAGGGCTCCCGGTGCAGCCGCTCACCGAGCAGCTTGGCGTCCTCGCGCCCGCTGTCCAGGAGCGGGATGTCCGTCCTGCCGGTGTGGTTGCCCTGGACCGACCACTGGGTCTGGCCGTGCCGGGCGAGCAGGATGCGCGGTGCCATGACGGCTCTCCCTGAAACGCTGGAAACGTGGGTACTGGGCCTTCCATCATCCCGTACCGACCGGGCAGGCAACCTCCGGGGCCGCGCGGACGTCCCTCCCAGAGCAGCCCCCGCCGACCGCATCGGACCACGCCGGGGACCACTGCGTACGGGATGTCCGGCAGGGGACCCCCCGGGGGAAGCGGCGGCACGGTGCCGCCGTACGGTTGAACGCCCGCCGTCGGCCGCATGAACATGGGGAGAGCTACCGGATGCCGCACGCCACCGCGCCGCCCGCGACCGGTCATCGGCCCCGCTGGTGGACGGAGCTGCCACTGATCGCGGTGGTGTACGCGCTGTATTCGGTGGGCCGGCTCCTGGTGCGCGGCGATGTGTCGACCGCGGTCGACCACGGTCTGGCGATCCTGCGGCTGGAACAGGCGCTGTACCTCAACGCCGAGCATCCGCTGAACCGTCTCTTCACCAGCACCCCGTCGCTCGGGATACCCGCCGACTTCGCGTACGCGTCCCTGCACTATTTGGTCACCCCGGCCGTCCTCATATGGATGTTCCGGCGCAGGTCGGCGGCGTACCGGGCGGCCCGGGTCTGGCTGATGAACTCCACGCTGCTGGGGTTGGTCGGCTTCACGCTGATGCCGACCTGTCCGCCCCGGCTGCTGGACGCGAGCCACGGTTTCGTCGACACGATGGCGCAGTACAGCGCCTACGGCTGGTGGGGCGCGGGGGCGAGCGCCCCGCGCGGGCTGAGCGGGATGACCAACCAGTACGCGGCGATGCCCAGCCTGCACGTCGGATGGTCCCTCTGGTGCGGGATCCTGCTGTGGCGGCACGGCCGTCATCCCCTCGTACGGGCGGCGGGCATCGCCTATCCGCTGCTCACGACGATCGTCGTGATGGGCACCGCCAACCACTACTTCCTCGACGCCGTCGCGGGCGCCGCGGTGATGGGCATCGGAGCCCTGCTGGTCAGGCCCGTCATGCGGCTGGCCGACCGGTTCAAGGCGTGGGCCGGGGTCCGGGTCGCCGGCCCGGTCGCGGCGCTGTTCGGCGACCGGTTCCGGAGTGGCCGGGGCGCCGTTCCCGAGGACGTCTCTGCGACTGTGTCCCCGAATGTCAGTGCCGGGTGCAAGACTTCCCCGGGTGAGCGAATCCCCGGCCAGCGGACCACCTCCGCAGATCCCCCCGGCACGGCAGTCGGCGGCGCGGCAGACAGAGACGCCGCCGACGCGGCCGCGAGCGACGACGCTCCGGCAGCGGCTCGCTGAGCTGCGCGGTCCGTCCGTCGCGCCGCATCCGCTCGATGCCAGAGCCCTCGCCGCCCTGGCCGCCAACCCCGGCTGCAAACGGCGGGCCCTGCTCGACGGGGCCGGGGTGGACAAGGGTGTGCTGGCCACCGCGCTCGGCTCCCCCGCCCCCTTCGGGCAGTCCCAGTTCGCCTTCATGCGGGGCAACGCGTTCGAGGCGAAGGTCAAGGCCGACGGCGGCGCCGAGCTGCTGCGCCTGCTGTACGAGCGGCTCGGCGGCGGTGCTCCGCCCCCGGCCGGGGACGCCGCCACCCCCGATCTGAGCGCCGCCGGTCCCGAGGGCCGCGCCGCGCGCACCGCGCTGGCCCTGCGGGAGGCCACGGCGGCGGGCGGCTGGGCGCTGCTGGACCATCCGATGCTCGCCCTGGAGGTGGCGGGCTCCCCCGCCTATCTGGAGCCCGACGCGGTCGTGGTGCACCCCGACGGCCGGTGGACGGTCGTCGAGATCAAGTCGTTCCCGATGATCGACGCGTCGGCCGACGCGTCGAAGGTCGGCGCCGCCGCCCGGCAGGCCGCGGTGTACGTGCTGGCGCTGGAGCGGGTCGCGGCGGTCACGGAGGGTGCCGAGGTCGGGCACCGGGTGCTGCTGGTCTGCCCCAAGGACTTCTCGAACCTGCCGACCGCCTCCGTCGTGGACGTACGCAAGCAGCGGGCCGTGACCCGCCGGCAGCTGACCCGGCTGACGCGCGTCGAGGACATCGCGGCGGCGCTGCCGGAGGGGACGACGTTCGACCCCGCGTGCCCGCCCGAGGAGCTGGACGCCGCCGTGGCGGCGGTGCCCCCGGCCTACGCCCCGGAGTGCCTGGCCGCCTGTGAGCTGGCCTTCCACTGCCGGTCGAAGTCCCGGGCCGAGGGGGCGGTGGAGGCGCTGGGCCGCAGTGTGCGCGGTGAGCTGGGCGGGCTGACGACGGTGGCCGGGGTGCTGGCGGCCGCCGCGGGCAAGGAGGGCGATCCCGCCGATCCGACGGTCGCCGCGCTGCGCCGGGCCGCCGCCCTGCGCGCCGAGGCGCTGGAGCGTGCCTCCGTGCCGCGTGCCGAAGCGGCGGCGGGTCCGGAGGGTGCGGCCGTATGTCGCTGATCACCACGCTGGCCCGGCTGGAGGCCGTCGACACCGGCCGCGCCCAGCCGCTGGCGACCGTCCGGCACCGTCATCTCACCGACCGGCCGCTGGTGCTGGTCCCGCTGACCACCGCCGGTGAGGCCGGGGCCCCGCTCGGGGCGCTGGTCGGCACGGACCGGGAGGCGCCCCGGCTGTTGGCCGTCGCCCAGCCGCGCGACCGGGATCTGCGGTTCGCGTTCCTGGCCGAGCTGGCGGAGGCGGTCCTGCCGCACATCGAGGCGTACGCGGACGTCGTCGAGCCCGCCGAGCGCAACGAGACGGACCCGGCGACCGGCAAGAAGACCAAGGTCGAGGTGGAGCTGTGCACGGACGCCGCGCAGCTGATCGTGCCGAGCCGGGCGGGCGTCGAGTTCGTGCGGCTGCTGGGGAGGTCCATGCGGTTCCGCCGCACCGCCGAGGACGATCCGGACACCCCGTATCCGGCTCCGGCCCGGGTGCCGCTGCTCGGCCGCTGGCTGACGCATTACGGGGAGCGGGCCCGGGTGCCCGGCTCCTCGCTGCTGCCGGCCGCCACGGATCTGCTGAACCGGCACTGGGCGACCGGGCAGAGCAGCCTGGAGGACCAGCATCTGGGCGCGCTGCTGGCCTGGATCGACCCGCCGGCCGGGTCCTCGGGGGCCGAGGCGGCGCTGCGGGCGGAGCTGGCCCGGGACGGGGACGGCCAGTTGCTGTGTCCGCCGGCGGGTCCGGCGACCGACCCGGACTTCGACAACCGTCTGCTGGCCCCGGCGATCGAGCGGTACGACCGGGCGCGCACGGCGTTCGCGGCCGCCGAGGACGGCCTCGCGGCGGATGCCCGCCTCGGTGAGCTGAGCGACGCCGAGCGGGAGATCCGTTCCCTGCTGGCGAAGGTGATGCTGCCGACCTGGGACGCGGTGTGGCGGGGTCTCGATCTGCTGCGGGAGCTGCCCGAGGGGTCCCGGGCCGAGGACCGCTGGACCCGGGACCGGTGGTCGTTCACCGGGCACCGGGACCGGGTGCGCTCGGGCGAGCCGCCGCAGCCGCGCCGCGACGACGCGGTGACGGCGGCCCAGAAGCTGGCCTCCCGGGAGACCGCCCAGGCCCAGCTGGAGGCGCAGGAGGCGCTGGACGATCCGCTGGTGCTGGCGGGGCGGCGGTTGGCGGGCGAGGCGTTCCTCGCCACGGTGACCGGGGTGGAGATGGCGTACACCGAGTCCAAGCGGCCCTCCCCGCGCCCGCTGGTCACGGTCCGCACGGACGAGCGTCCGCATCTGGGCGAGCGGACGAAGGTCTACCGCTCGCTGGACGGCAAGCCGCAGACGGCGGAGTTCGTGCGGTACGCGGACGCCTCCCCCGCCGACGAGGACGCGGCCGGCGCGGACGCCTCCCCGGCGGTCGCCGACGACGGCGAGATCCTGCTGGTGCTGCGGATCCTGGACCGGATGGGCCGGGGCAAGGAGCCCGCGCCCGGTTCGGTGCCGGAGCCCGGGGAGCGGATCGCCTGGACCCTGTTCGAGCACGACCAGCGCGGCGGCCCGAAGCTGCCGGACCCGGAGGAGACGCCGTGGACCCACGGCGGCCCGCCGGGTGCGGACGCCGCCGTGCGGGCGGAGCGACCCGACCCCGTGACCCCGGAGGATCTGCTGTGAGGACCGTCTTCGACCCGGGCGCGGAGGCGGCGCGCGCGACCGGCGCGATCCTCGACGACACCCTGCGCGGCGCCTCCCGGGGCATCGTCGTGGACTCGCCTCCCGGCGCCGGGAAGTCGACGCTGGTGGTCCGGGCGGCGATGGAGCTGGCCGCCGCCGGGCATCCGCTGATGGTGATCGCGCAGACCAATGCCCAGGTCGACGACCTGGTGGTGCGGCTCGCGGAGAAGGACCCGGAGCTGCCGGTGGGCCGGCTGCACAGCAGCGACTCCGACCCGTACGACAAAGTCCTGGACGGGCTGGACAACGTACGGAAGTCGGCGAAGGCGGCGGATCTGGCCGGGCTCGACGTGGTGATCTCGACGGCCGCCAAGTGGGCGCATGTGAAGAACGTGGAGCCGTGGGGGCACGCGATCGTCGACGAGGCGTACCAGATGCGCTCGGACGCGCTGCTGGCCGTGGCCGGGCTGTTCGAGCGGGCGCTGTTCGTCGGGGACCCGGGCCAGCTGGACCCGTTCTCGATCGTGGGCGCGGACCAGTGGGCGGGGCTGAGCTACGACCCGTCGGCGAGCGCGGTGTCCACGCTGCTCGCGCACAATCCGGAGCTGCCGCAGCACCGGCTGCCGGTGTCGTGGCGGCTCCCGGCGTCGGCGGCCCCGCTGGTGTCGGACGCGTTCTACCCGTACACGCCGTTCCGCAGCGGTACGGACCACGGCGACCGGAAGCTCTCCTTCGGGGTGGCGTCGGACGGGTCGGGGCCCGACCGGGTGCTGGACGAGGCGGCGGAGTCCGGGTGGGGGCTGCTGGAGCTGCCCGCCCGGCACACCCCGCGTACCGACCCCGAGGCGGTACGGGCGGTGGCGCTGGTGGTCCGGCGGCTGCTGGACCGGGGCGGGGTCGCGACGAGCGAGCGGGCCGAGGAGCCGGTGCCGGTGACGGCGGACCGGGTGGCGGTCGGCACGGCCCACCGGGACCAGGCGGCGGCGGTCCGGGCCGCCCTCGGTGACCTGGGCGTCACCGGAGTGGCGGTGGACACGGCGAACCGGCTCCAGGGCCGCGAGTTCGACGTCACGGTGGTGCTGCACCCGCTGTCGGGCCGGCCCGACGCCACGGCCTTCCACCTGGAGACGGGCCGGCTGTGCGTGCTGGCCTCGCGCCACCGGCACGCCTGCGTCGTGGTGTGCCGGGAGGGGGTGGCGGACCTGCTGGACGAGCATCCGTCCACGGAGCCGGTCCAGCTCGGCGTCACGGTGAAGTTCCCCGACGGCTGGGAGGCGAACCACGCGGTGCTGGCCCACCTCGCGGAGCGGCGGGTGCGGTGGCGGCCCTGAGCGGAGGCGCGCCCCCGCGCCCCCGCGCCCCCGCCGCACGCCCCGGCCCCCTTGCGCGGGGTTGGACAATGGAGGGTGGCCGTCCGGGTCTTCCGGTCATCAGGTCGCCCGAGGGAGGAACACCACATGACACAGTCCGAGCGGAACGAACGGCAGCGGCTGCGCCCCGCGCCGCTGCTCTTCGAGCCGTCTCAGGCCACGGCGGATCCGGAGCACTTCTTCGACCTGGAGTCGATGGAGGACCCCCGCGAGCTGCTGGCCCGTGCGACCGAGCTGACGCAGGCCTTCCGGGCGGCGACGGACCGGTCGGTGGAGTTCCAGGCGCTGGCGGCGGCCCAGCTCGCCGACCCGCGCCGGTTCGACCGGCTGACCCCGGCGGATGTCGCGGAGCGCGCGGAGTGGACCGAGGACTACGCGAAGAAGATGATCGAGTTCGGCCGCACCCTGATGGACGCGCCCGGAGCCTGACGTGCGGGGCGCCCTCCCGGGCAGCCGAGGGTCCCGTGGGGCCGGTGTGGCCTGTGGGGCGGCCGGGGCGGACGTTAGTCCTTGGGGCCGGTGGGGCGGCCGGGGCAGGTGCTGTTCCGTCAGGCCGGGGGTCAGGTCCCGTGGCATATTCCGGCGGGCAAGATACCCCTCCCCCTCCCGCCCTGTCCCGGTTTCCGGCAACTCTCGGAATCCTTTCCGTCACTCCCGGTAGACCTTGCTCCATGAGCGCATGGCTGAAAGACGAAACGACCCTGCAGGCCGGTGCCGCCCCGCACCACGGCGTCGACATCTTCGCCCTGCTGCGGGACCAGTCCGGGCCTCAGGCCGCACAGGTCACGGCGGCCGGCGCCGCCTGGCTGGCGGGGGCCGCTCCCTACCCGCGCAGCACGCTCGCCCAGTGGGAGGAGCGCCCCACGGCTCCCGGGGTGCTCCCCTGCGGTTCCGCCTTCGACGTCGTGAACGTGCCGGCGCTGTTCGGGCGGCGGATGCTGGAGCAGCTCTGGGCCGAGGGGCCCGGCTCCGGTCCGGTCGCCACGCACCGGGGCCGGATGCTGCTGTTCGCCGCGCCCGGAACGGCCCAGCGGCTGCCCTCGCTGCTCGCCTGGGAGGAGTGGGGATCCGGTGGCCCCGCGGGCTCCGGCGAGCGGCGCGTGGAGGTGCCGCCCCTGCTCTGTCACGGCACCGGTGACGCCGTGACCGTACCGCCGCTGACCTGCACGTCGTCCGACGGCGGGCCGCGCTGGGTGGTCGCCCCCGACACCCGCAATCCGTGGCTTCCGGGTCCCGACGTGCTGCTCTGGGCGTGTGTGCGGGTGAGCCGGTCCGCGTCCTCCCGGGGTGCCGCGCATACGATTTTTCCTCGGCCGGATCAGGATGCTAATGTCTACGACGTCAGCAGGCGCCGTTAGCTCAGTTGGTTAGAGCAGCTGACTCTTAATCAGCGGGTCCGGGGTTCGAGTCCCTGACGGCGCACAGACGGAAGAAGCCCCTCGCGAAAGCGGGGGGCTTCTTCGTGTGCGGGGGCTTCTTCGTGTGCGGGCCGCCGGACAGCGTGGGTTCAGACCCCCGTGGTGATCCGGACGGTCCAGGAGCCGGACGGGGTGCGGTCGGCGACCTCGATACGGGTGTCGCCGCCCGGCACGGTGAAGGTCTCCCCGACCCCGAGCGGGGCGTCGGCCAGCGGCGGGTAGACCGAGCGGTCCCAGCAGGCCCCGGTGTTCGGATGGGTGTCGACCACCTCGACGGGCCCGCCGCCGGAGGCCGTCCCGCTGCGGACGCGGTAGATCAGGATGCCCTCGGTGCAGGTGCCCCGGTCGTTCCCGGTGGCGCTGCGGGCCTCGATGGCCAGGGCGCTGCCGGCGCCGGTACGGACGACGGCGAGCCGGGTCCCGATCGACCCGCCGGGCACGGGAGCAGCGGCGACCGGTTCCAGGGTGAGGTCGGCCGAGCCCTGGACGCAGACGACCTGGCGTCCGCCGAGCCAGCCGAGCTTCCACTTGTGCCAGCCGAAGAGGTCGGGGGCGAGGCCGAACTGGCTGCCCATGACGTCCCAGTCGCCGACGTGGGTGTCCCAGTCGCCCTTGCCGTCGGTGGGCCGGTGGTAGAGGTCGGCGAGGTCGAAGACGTGCCCGGTCTCGTGGGCGAGGACGTTGCGGTCGGGCGGGTGCTGCTCGAAGACCGTGACGACGCGCCGGATGTCGCTGTCGTCGGCGCGCAGCGGCCGGTCGAAGTTGACGACCTTGGTGGCGTCGGAGTCGACGCCGGGCGCGTCCGGGTCGGCCACCAGGTAGACGACGTCGTACCGGGAGAAGTCGACGTCCGGGTCGGCGGCGTCGATGGCGTCGCGCAGGTAGGCGGTGCGCCGCTCGGCGCTCCAGTCCCGCTCTATGCCGTACCAGGTGGAATCGCGCGGCATCCGCGTCCAGGTCCGCTGCGGGTGGGCGCGCAGCGTGAACCGGCCGTAACTGGCGCGTTCGAAGAAGCGGGTGGTGGCGGGGAAGTGGTCGGCGGTGAGGACCTCGGGGGTGAGCGTGGGCTCGGAGTCCGGGAAGGACAGGAAGATCATGATCGCGTCGAGGCCCTCGTCGGGGCGCGGATAGGCCGTGTTCCACGTGTTCAGGCCGAGTGAGTGGTGCGCCGCCGTCCGGGGCAGGGCGCAGGGCGCCGCGTCCCCCGTGGCGGCCGCGGCGGGGCCCGCGACGAGGGACATGGCGGCGAGCGCCAGGAGGGAGGTGGCGGCGGCGGCCAGACTGCGCAGCGGCGGCCGTTCCGCTCCCCCGGGTCCGCGACGGCACGGCACATCGACCTCCGGGTGGGGAAACACGGTCCATCCCGTCCACCCTGTGCCGCTTCACCACGCCACGCCCTGTTGTGCTGCCCCACACGGGTCAGCGGTCAAAATCACCGCCCACACCTTCACGGAACGTCACCGTCGATCAGTTCAGCCACCCGATGCAACAGATCCACACAGAAATGATCAGGACCGGGCAAAGCGGAACGCCTGCTACCAGCCATGCGCGGACCCGCGCGGCGGACCGGACCGGACGGCGAGCTGGAACGGCCGACGCGGCACCCTCTATGCTTCACCACGCTTTCCCGCGTGGAACGGCTCCCTTCACGGGACCGCCACCCGGTGGCCAGTCCGACCCCACCAGTTCACGACGACCTTCACAGCGGGAGCGAGCGGTGAGCGGAACCTCCGAAGGGCCGAGCGCCCCGGCAGGCACGGCCCCCGGCGTGCCCCCCGCGCCGGTCACGGAGCGTCATGCGACGGACCCGCCGGCCGCCGGTGACGGCCCCACCGCCACCGAGCCGCACGACCACCGGGCCGCCTCCGAGCTGCGCGACCACCGGGCCGCCTTCAACGCCGCCACGCTCCCCATGGGCGTCGTCGACGGCCGGGGCCATGTCGTGCGGGCCAACGAGGCGCTCGGCGGGCTGCTGGGCACCCCGGCGGCGGGCCTCGCCGGGCGGCAGGCGTGCGAGCTGCTCGACCTCGCCTCCGACGACCGCACCTGGCACGCCTACCGCGAGGTCCTCCTGGGCCGCCGTTCCCGGTTCCGCTGCACCCGTCGCCTCAAGCACCCCGACGGGCGCTCCCTGTGGGCCGAGATCACCGTCGTACCGATGACCGGCGCGTCGGCGGCGGAGTCCGCCCGGGTCCTGCTGACGGTCGCGGACGTCAGCGACCGGCGCGAGCTCCAGGAGCGGCTGCGCCACCTCCAGATGCACGACCCGGTGACCCGGCTGCCCAACCGGACGCTGTTCTTCGAGCGGCTCGCCTCGGCACTGGAGACCCCGCCGTACCAGGACGACTCCATGCCGCCCCGGCAGCACGCCCGGATCGGGCTCTGTTACCTGGACCTGGACGGCTTCAAGGCGATCAACGACACCCTGGGCCACCGGACCGGGGACCGGCTGCTGGCCGCCGTCGCCGCACGGCTCACCGACTGCGCCGAGAACGACGCCTCCCGCAATCCCGGCGGCAGCCGGCTGGTGGCGCGCCTGGGCGGCGACGAGTTCGCGATCCTGGTGGAGGACTCGGCCGGTACGCAGGAGCTCACCGACCTGGCCCGCTCGGTCCTCGCGGCGCTCCAGCAGCCGTTCGACCTGGCCGGGCAGCGGCTCTCGGTCTCCGCGTCGATCGGCGTGGTCGAGCGGACCGCGGCGGGCACCTCGCCCACCGGTCTGATGCAGGCCGCCGACACCACGCTGTACTGGGCGAAGGCCGACGGCAAGGCCCGCTGGACCCTGTTCGACCCCGAGCGCAACGCCCACCGCATGACCCGGCAGTCCCTCTCCTCCACGCTCCGGCCCGCCGTGGAACGCGGCGAATTCACGCTGGAGTACCAGCCGTTGGTCGGGATGGCGGACGGGGTGCTGCGCGGGGTCGAGGCGCTGGTGCGCTGGAACCATCCGCAGTTCGGCGTGCTCCCGCCGAATCGGTTCGTCCAGATCGCCGAGGAGGACGGCTCGATCGTCCAGCTCGGCCGCTGGGTGCTGCGCACCGCGTGCCGGCAGGCGCGGCGCTGGCAACTGGACCACCCGGCCGAGCCGCCGCTGTTCATCAGCGTCAATGTCGCCGTACGGCAGGTGTGGGACTCCGACCTGGTCGCCGACGTGGCCGAGATCCTGGCCGAGACGGAGCTCGCTCCCGGGCTGCTCCAGCTGGAGCTGACCGAGTCGGCGGTGATGGGCTCGGGCGGCCGTCCGCTGCGCGCGCTCCAGGCGCTGAGCGACATGGGCGTACGGATCGCCATCGACGACTTCGGGACGGGCTACAGCAACCTCGCCTACCTCAGCCGGCTGCCCGTCTCGGTCCTGAAGCTGGACGGGGCGTTCGTGAAGGGCTTCCGGTACGAGGACGGTACGCATCCGAGCCCGGCCGACGAGACGATCGTGGAGGCCATGGTGCAGCTGGCGCACCGCCTGGGCCTGACCGTCACCGCGGAGTGCGTGGAGACGGCCGGGCAGGCGGAGCGGCTGCGGCGGATCGGCTGCGACACCGGGCAGGGCTGGCTGTACTCCCGGGCCGTGGCGCCGGAGCTGATCGCCGGGCTGATCGGGTCCCGGCCGCTGGAGGGCTGACCGGGACCACCCGTAGGAGCGGGCTAGGCGACGGCGGGCAGGCCGTACGCGTCCGCGATCAGGTCGTAGCTGCGCAGCCGCGCGTCGCCGCCGTGGGCGTTGGCGGTGATCATCAGCTCGTCGGCGCCGGTGCGCTTGGCCAGGTCGTCGAGGCCGCCGCGGACCTCGTCGGCGGTGCCGTGGATGACGTTGGCGAGCCAGCCGTCGACGAACTCCCGCTCCATCGGGGAGAAGTCGTACGCCTCCGCCTCCTCGGGGCTCGGGATCAGCCCCGGGCGGCCGGTGCGCAGCCGGACCATGGACAGCGCGCCGGTCAGCACCTGGCGGCGCGCCTCGCCCTCGTCGTCGGCGGCCAGCGCCGAGACCCCGATCAGGGCGTACGGGGCGTCCAGCACGGCGGAGGGCCGGAAGGACTCGCGGTACAGGTCGAGCGCCGGGATGGTGTTCTGCGCCGAGAAGTGGTGCGCGAAGGCGAACGGCAGCCCGAGCGTGCCGGCCAGCCGCGCGCTGAAGCCGGAGGATCCCAGCAGCCAGACGGGCGGCCGGTGCGCGGACTGCACCCCGCCGGGGGCGGTCGCCTGGACCGGGCCGGGCACGGCGTGGATCCGGCTGTACGGGTGCCCGTCCGGGAAGTCGTCGTCCAGGAAGCGGATCAGCTCACCGAGCTGCTGCGGGAAATCGTCGGCGCCCTCGTTGAGCCGGTCGCTGCGGCGCAGCGCGGCCGCCGTCGCACCGTCCGTGCCGGGGGCCCGGCCGAGGCCGAGGTCGACCCGGCCCGGGGCCATCGCCTCCAGGGTGCCGAACTGCTCGGCGATCACGAGGGGCGCGTGGTTCGGCAGCATCACGCCGCCGGAGCCGAGCCGGATGCGCTCGGTGTGCGCGGCGATGTGCGCCAGGATCACGGCCGGGGAGGACGAGGCGACCCCGGGCATGGAGTGGTGCTCGGCGACCCAGAAGCGGTGGAAGCCACGGCTCTCGGTGAGCTTCGCGATGTCCACGCTGGTGCGCAGGGCCTGGGTCGCGGTGCGGCCCTGCCCCACGGTGACCAGGTCGAGGACGGACAGCGGAACGGTGGCCGTTCCGGCTGCGGCGCCCCGGATCCCGTCACCGTCGGCCGCGCCGCCGCTCGCGTCGCTGCGGGTCTCGTCGCCTCGGATCTCGTCCACGTGTCGGCCTCTCCCGGTGCTGCTGTCGTACGTCTGCGTATCGGAGAGACACAACAGGAGGGCGACTCCGTTTTATTCCCGGAGGGTCCCGGGCATGCGCGGCGGCACTGGCCCGGCTTGCACGGCGGTGCTACTCCCGTACCTCGATGCCCTTCGGCTCCAGCGACCTCAGCACCGGCTCACGGGTGGCGAACAGGGTGCCGAGCGCGGGGGCCCAGGTCCGGCGGTCGGTGAGGCGCAGCCCCTCCCACACCGTGACCTGGTTCGCCGTGAGGACGGGCTTGCCGAGCAGTTCCTCCAGCTCGGGGACGTACGCGGCGGTGTGCAGGGCGGTGTCCGGGATCAGCACCACCTCGGCGTCCGGGTGGTCCGCCTCGCGCACCAGCCGCTTCACCCCGTCCGGGCCCCAGGACCCGGCCTCCACCGAGGAGCCCGCCCCACCGGACGCGGCGGCCACCACCTCGACGCCCGCCGACGCCAGGAACTCCGCGAAGAGCCCGGTGACGTCCTCGGGGTAGGGCGCGGCGACGGCGACCCGGCCCGCGCCCAGCTCCCGTACCGCGTGGCCGAAGCCGATGGAGGTGCTGGAGGCGGGCAGGCCCGCCGCCCGGGCGAGCGTGGCGACCTGCTCGTGAGCGCCTTCCCAGCCCTGCGCGAAGCTGCCGCCGCTGGAGGCCCAGAGCAGTGCCTCGGCCCCGGCCAGCCGCAGTTCCTCGACGCCTTCGGCGAGCCGGGCGGGGGCTCCCTGCTCGCGCAGCGCGTCGGCGCGGTAGGCGTCCTCGCCGGTCTCGGTGGCGAACAGGGGCAGCCGGATGTCGGTGTCGAGCAGGATCTCGATCCGTGGGAAGTCGTCCTCGGCGGCGTGGCCCGGGCCCGGGTAGAGAAGTCCTACGGTCGTCATGTCCACCCTTCCTGTGCGTCGACGGCTCGCCGCGCGGCAGACGGCCCCGGCACGGGGGCGCGGCGGCCGTGACCGCGCGACCGGTCACTCTTGCCCCGACTTGTTCCCAGTATTCCCCCGCGTGCGCACCGGGGCGCGCGGCCGGGCCTCGTTGACGAAGGGGGGACCTGCTGCGAGCGTGGGCGGATCCGTACGTCCGCTCCGTCACGGAGGGCCGACCACCGATGCCGGATCCCGTGCCCGTGCTGCTCGTCCTCGGCGCCGACCCGCCCCCGCGGCTCGGCCGGCTGACCGGCCGGGTGGAGGTGCGGTACGCGGACGCCTCCTCGCTCGCCGGGCTGCTCCCGGCCGCCGATGCGCTGCTCGTGTGGGACACGGCCTCCGACGCGGTGCGGGAGTCCTGGCCCGGGCCGGGGGCTCGGCCGCGCTGGGTGCACACGGCGAGCGCGGGCGTGGACCGGCTGCTCTGCCCGGAGCTGGTCGCGTCCGACACCACTCTCACCAACGCGCGGGGCGTCTTCGAGCGGCCGGTCGCCGAGTGCGTGGCGGGTCTGGTGCTGGCCTTCGCCACGGATCTCCCCGGCACGCTGGAGTTCCAGCGGCAGCGGCGGCGGCACGACCGGGAGGGGCAGCGGGTCGCCGGGTCGCGGGCGGTGGTCGTGGGGGCGGGGCCGATCGGCCGGGAGATCACCCGACTGCTGCACGGCCTGGGGGTCACGGTGGCGCTGGTGGGGCGGACCGCCCGGCGCACGATCCACGGGGTGGCGGATCTGGACCGGCTGGCGGCGCGGGCGGACTGGGTGATCGCGGCGGTCCCGCTGACGGAGTCGACGCGCGGGATGTTCGACACCCGGTTCTTCGGGCTGCTCCAGCCGTCGGCGCGGTTCATCGACGCGGGGCGGGCGGCGACGGTGGTGGAGGCCGACCTGGTGGACGCGCTGAACCGCCGCTGGCTCGCGGGGGCGGCGCTCAGCACCTTCCAGGAGGAACCGCCGGATACCGGAAGCCCGTTGTGGGACACCCCGGGCCTCGTGCTCACCCCGCACCTGGGCGGGGACACCGCGGGCTGGCGCGACCGGCTGGGCGAGCGGTTCGTGGCGCTGTACGAACAGTGGTCGCGCGGCGAGCCGTTGCCGAACACGGTGGACAAGGCGCTCGGTTACGTACCGTCCCCGGACCTGCCGGCCGGCCCGGACCTCTCCGACGGCCCGCGCCCGCCCGATGTCTCCGGCCCGGGTGTCAACGGGTCAGCGGCGCGGCCCGGGTGATGAAATCCTCGATCGCCTGCCTCGCCCCGGCGTCCAGCGCATCGTGCTCGGCCTGGTCCTGCGCGGTCGACACGTCCCGTGTGCACCCATAGGCCTGTTCGGCGGCGGCGATCACTTCTGGGTCGTCCGTGAGCAGTTTGACCCGGTAGAGCACCTGCCGGGTGGCAGTCCGAAGGCGGTGGGCCTCGTCGCGCGCCTCGATGAAGGCCTCTCCCGCATGGTCGTTCTGCCGCATGCGGTACCAGCGGCCTGCCTGACCGTGGCGGTAGTCCTCCACCGCCGCGGCGAACGAACTGTAGGTGGCCGTACGCTCCTGCCGGAGCGCCTCCGACCGCGCGAACAGCTCACCGCGCGTGGCCGCGAGGCGCTGGAAGAGGTGCGTGATCACGGCACCCATGAGCGTGCCCCCGACCGCTACGACGCTTGTCCATATGGCAACCATGACGCCACCTGATCACAGAAGGGGCTGATGCGGAGTCATGAGTCCTGCGTGACCGGGGAACACGCCCCGCACACTCCCGGTCGCGCTCCGCCCTCCTCCGGGCACGGGAAGGTCACCTTCCGGCCACTGTTGGGTTACATGACCCCGGCTTCCTGCATAGACGTACGGGATCGGGCAGGCACTCACCCTGTCCGGACTGTTCGACCTCCAGGAGATTGCGAACCATGGCTGAATTCCCGAATCTGTCCCGCCGGGGTTTCCTCAACGGATCGGCGGCCGTGGGCGGCCTCCTCGTCGTTCCCGGCCTCCTCACCGCGTGCAGCAAGACCGACGCCGGCTCCGCGACGGGCGAGGGTGCCCTGGACAAGCTCCGCAAGCAGGGCTTCGTACGGGTCGCGTACGCCAACGAGGCCCCGTACGGGTATCTGGAGGGCAAGGAGCTCAAGGGCGAGGCCCCGACGCTGCACCGCGAGATCTTCAAGGCGCTGGGCGTGGACGAGCTGAAGCCGACGCTCTCCGAGTGGGACGGGCTGATCCCCGGGCTCCAGGCCGGGAAGTACGACGTGGTCAGCGCGGGCATGGCCATCACCCCGGAGCGCTGCGGCAACGCGATCTTCTCCGAGCCGGAGTTCATCTCGCCGACCGCGCTGATGGTGAAGAAGGGCAACCCGAAGAAGATCACCGACCTGGCCTCCGCGAAGGAGGCGGGGATCACCATCGGCGTCATGTCGGGTGCCGTGGAAGGCAGTTACGCCAAGGGCGCGGGCATCCCCGAAGGCAAGATCAAGACGCTGCAGAAGCCGCAGGACGGGGCGGACGCCGTCAAGGGCGGCCGCGTCGACGCCTTCCTGCTCACCGGCATCTCGCTGCGCTGGCTGGCGAAGACCAACCCGGACACCGAGGTCACCGAGGCGTTCGTGCCGGAGATCGACGGCAACGCCCAGTTCTCGCCGGGCGGCGCGGTGTTCCGCAAGGGCAACGAGGACCTGCGGGACTCCTTCAACCGCGAGTTGAAGAAGATCGTCTCCGACCGCTCCCGCTATGTGCAGTTGCTGGAGCCGTACGGGTTCGGGGAGACGGAGATCCCGCCCGCCGATCTGAAGACCGCGGATCTGTGCAAGGGCTGACGGGGCGGGCGGGCGCGCACGCATGAATGACTTCTTCTCCACATTCGTGGATGAACTACCCCAGATCCGTGCGGGTCTGTGGGTAACGCTGGAGGCCACGGCCCTCGGTGCGCTGCTGGCTCTCGTCCTGGCCTTCGCGCTCGGTCTGATGGCGGGCAGCCGACTGCTCCTGGCGCGTGGGGTCTCCCGGGTGGTCGTGGAGTTCTTCCGGGGCACCTCCCTCTACGTCCAGCTGTTCTGGTTCTACTACGCGATGCCATCACTGACGGGCTACGAACTCACCCCGATGGTCTGCGGGGTGATCGCGTTCGGGCTCAACTTCGGTGCGTACGGCGCGGAAGTGGTGCGCGGAGCCATCAACTCCGTACCGCGCGGGCAGTACGAGGCGGCGATCGCACTCAACCTGAGTCCCGCCCGCCGGCTGTGGAAGGTGATTCTGCCGCAGGCCTGGGTCCAGATGATCCCGTCCTTCACCAACCTGCTGATCCAACTACTGAAGGCGACCCCGCTGCTGTGGCTGATCTCGGCCGCCGATCTGATGACGGTGATCCAGCAGCTGCGCGACCGCACCGGTGAGACCCTCACCGCCTATCTGACCCTGCTGGCCGTCTACTTCGCGCTGGCCTACGCCCTGACGATGCTGATGAACCTCCTCGAACGGACCGCCAAGCGGCGGCTCGGCCTGGAGACCGGCGCGAAGGGTCTGTTCAAGGGCCGAAAGGTGACCACAACCGCTGCCGGAGGTGCCGGGTGAACGGCTTCGACTGGAACGCCGCCGCTGAGGTACTGCCTCTCCTGCTGGAAGGATTCCGGGTCACCCTGCTCGCCACCGTGCTGGGCACCGTGGTGGCGGCGGTGCTCGGACTGGCCATCGCGGTGGCCGGGCGGGCCCCCAGCAAGTTCGTGACGGTCCCGGTGCGGCTCGTCATGGAGTTCGTCCGCTCCACTCCGCTGCTCGTGCAACTGGTCGGCGCCGCTGCCCTGTTCACTTCGGTCGAGCCGCTGACCATCGGCATCGTGGTACTGGGCATCCACTACGCCGCGTACACCTCCGAGGTCTACCGGGCCGGAATCGACGGGGTGCCGAAGGGGCAGTGGGAGGCGTGCCGCGCACTGTCGCTCTCACCCCGGCGCACCTGGCAGGCCGTGATCCTGCCGCAGGCGGTGCGCAACGTGCTGCCCGCGCTCGGGAACTACGCGATCTCGATGTTCAAGGAGACGCCGTTCCTCGCCGTGATCACGGTGCACGAGATGGTCTACGAGGCCCGGCAGTACGGTGCCGAGAACTTCGGGTACTACACCGAGGCGTTCACCCTCGCCGGCCTGATCTTCCTGGTCGCGAGCTACCCCACGTCGCTGTTGATGAGAAAGCTGGAGAAGCGCCTTGGCCACTGAACCCCTCCCCCTGAAGAAGACGGAGTCGCCGGGGCCGGCCGGAGCCCCCGAGGACGCCGCACCGGCCGCCGGGAGCACGGGCGAGCCGCTGGTGCGCTTCGACAAGGTGGTGAAGCGCTACGGCGACCATGTGGTCCTGGACGAGCTGGACTTCACCGTGGACCGCGGCGAGCACGTCACCCTGATCGGGCCCAGCGGCTCGGGCAAGACCACGATCCTGCGGCTGCTGATGACCCTGGAGAAGGTCAGCGACGGGGTGATCTGGGTCGACGGCTCCCCGCTGACCCACGTCCGGGCCCCGGACGGTTCGCTGAAGCCCGCGGGCGAGAAGCAGCTGCGCGCGTCCCGGAAGAAGATCGGGATGGTCTTCCAGCAGTTCAACCTTTTCCCGAACATGAAGGTGATCGAGAACATCACCGAGGCCCCGGTCAGCGTGCTGGGCAAGAGCCGCGAGGAGGCGGAGACCCGGGCCCGCGAACTGCTGGACCTGGTCGGGCTCTCCGCGAAGGTCGACGCCCACCCCTCCCAGCTCTCCGGCGGCCAGCAGCAGCGGGTCGCCATCGCCCGCGCCCTGGCCATGGAGCCGGAGATCCTGCTGCTGGACGAGGTGACATCGGCGCTCGACCCGGAGCTGGTGGCGGGCGTGCTGGAGCTGCTGGAGGACATCGCCCGGAACACCGACATCACCATGCTCTGCGTGACCCACGAGATGAGTTTCGCCCGGGACGTCTCGGAGAAGGTGCTGATGTTCGACGCGGGACGGGTCGTGGAGTCCGGATCCCCGGAAAAAATCTTCTCCGATCCGTCGCACGAACGTACGCGCGAGTTCCTCAACGCGGTGCTGTGACCTCGCAGTTGAGACCCCGCCCATGACGTTGGCATATGCCAGACGGGTGCGCCCCAGTTGACAGCTCCGGGGCGCGCCCATCGGCTCGTCAACTGCCACCCCGTGGGGGCGTTTCGGCGGCTATCGTGGGGCGAAAGCTTGCGGTCACAACCTGGTAGGGGGACACCGTGGCGTTGAAGCCCGAGCCGACCGCACCGTTCCACTCGGTGCAGTACGCCCTGCGCGTGCTCGAAACGGTCTCCAAGCACGGCAACGGCGTGACCGACGCCCAGATCTCCCGCGAGACGGGGCTGCCCACCGGCCACCTCGCCTCCCTGCTCCTCACGATGCGCCGCGAGGGGTATGTGGAGCAGGTCAGCGACGGCGCGTACGTCATCGGCGCCTCGCTGCTGCTGCTCGGCTCCGGAGCGGCCCGCCGTCAGGCCCTGGAGGACCGCCTCCAGCACACCCTGACCGAGCTGCGTGACACCGTCGGCGCGGCGGTCTACCTCAGCCGCTATGTCGACGGCGAGGTCAGCGTGACCCAGGTCGCGGACGGGCCGCTCACCCCGGCGGTCAACGAGTGGGTGGACTTCCGCTCCTCCGCGCACGCCAGCGCGGTCGGCAAGTGCCTGCTGGCCCAGCTCGACCACGACGGCCGGCGCGACCACATCTCCCGGCACCGGACGGCCCGGCTCACCTCGCGGACGATCACCAACGAGAAGATCCTCTTCTCCCAGCTGGACGCCCAGTCCGCCACGGTCCCGGTGCTGGATCTCCAGGAGTACGCGGTGGGCACCGTCTGCGCGGCCGTGCCGCTGACGGCCGGCTCCGCCGCGGGCTGCCTCGCCCTGTCGCTGCCGATCGAGGACGCGCACCGGCTGCGGGCGGCGGCCGACACGCTGAGCCGCCGGGCGGCGCCGGTGCTGCTGTCGCTGGCGCTGTAGCGGGCGGGGCCCAGGAGGCCCCCGTCCGGCGGTAGCGTCACCGCCATGTACGCACCGATCCCCGCGCTGAACCTCCTCAAGGAGTTCGAGGACAGCGTCGACGACTACTTCGCGCCCGGCTTCGAGCTGATCGCCTTCGGCGAGGACGACGGCGGCTACCCACCGCTCTCCGACCGGATCCGGCCCTTCGCCCAGGCCAACGGCTCCGGATCGACGTACGCGATCTGGCTGCGGGACGACCGTGCCGACCTCGCCACACTGCCGGTGCTCCTCCTGGGGGACGAGGGGGGCGTCCATGTCGTCGCCCGTGATCTGCCCGAGCTGCTGCGCGTCCTCGCCTCCGGCTGGTCCCCCATGTGCGACTGGGACAGCCTGGACTACTACGACGAGCGCGAGGAGGACGACGGATGGGACCCCTGCCCGGAGAACCCCGCGTTCCGGACCTGGCTGCGCGACCGCTTCGGCCTGGAGGCCGCCGAGGATCCGAACGCGGTCGTCCGTGCGGCGGGCCAGGAGCTGCGGGAGCCGTTCGCCGCGTGGATCGGGCCGCTGATCCCGGACGCGGTGGGCGGGGACGGGAGCGCCGGGGAGCGCTAGCGGGCGGCTGGAGGGGGCTTGGAGGGAGCCTCCTGGGCGGGGTGTCATCAGCACGCTTCCGGACCGGGTATTATTTTCGAGTCAGCAGGCGCCGTTAGCTCAGTTGGTTAGAGCAGCTGACTCTTAATCAGCGGGTCCGGGGTTCGAGTCCCTGACGGCGCACGACACGCAGTGGGCGGTCTCCTTCACGGAGACCGCCCACTGTGCTTTCCCCCTGGTCAGAGCGTTCTGCCGTGCTCGGCGTACCGGGCGAGCAGGATCCCCAGGCCCTCGGCGTCCAGCGGCGTGTACGAGCCGTCCCCGGCCCGGTCCCACCAGACCGGGTCCGGGCAGCGGAAGCCCGCCCGGCGCAGCGCCACCCGGTGGATCTTGTTCGTCGCGGTGACCGGCATCCGGTCGAGGATCCGGACGAACCGAGGGGCCATCTTCGTCCCCAGGTCCGGCTGGGCGCGCAGGAACGCGGTGAAGGCCGCCGGGTCGAAGGCCGCGCCCGCCCGGAGCGCCAGGGCGGCCATCACCTGATCGCCGGTGACCGGGTCCGGGACGGCGTAGACGGCGGTGGCGGCCGCCTCCTCCCAGCGGGCCAGGATGTGCTCGATCGTCGCGGCGGCCAGGTTCTCGCTGTCGACGCGGAGCCGGTCGTCGGTGCGGCCGGCGAAGTAGAGGAAGCCGTCGGCGTCCCGGTAGAAGAGGTCCCCGGTCCAGTACCAGCCGCGCCGGGCCCGCTCCGCGTCCGCCTCCGGGTTGCGCCAGTAGCCCTCGAAGGGCGTCGGGCCCCGGTTGACCAGCTCGCCGATCGCCTCGTCCCCGTTGAGCAGCCGGCCGCCCGGGCCGAAGCGGGCCGGAGTCCGCTCCTCGCCGCTCTCCGGGTCGACGACGGCGAGGTCGTCGCCCGGGGCGGCCCGGCCGATCGCGCCCGTCGGGGTGCCGGGGGTGCGCTGGATCGCGGCGCCGCCCTCGGAGGAGCCGTACCCCTCGACGAGCCGCACCCCGAACCGCTCCCGGAACCGGGCCGCGTCCACCGCGCCCGCCTCGGTGCCGAAGCCCAGGCGCAGCGGGTGGTCCCGGTCGTCGGGGCGCTCGGGAGTGGCCAGCAGATACTGCACGGCCCGCCCCACGTAGGTGAAGTACGTCGCCCCGTAGGCGCGTACGTCGTCGAGGAAGGCGGAGGCGGAGAAGCGGGGGCGCAGCGCTATGGCGGCTCCGGCGGCCAGCGCGGGGGCCCAGTCGGCGAGGACCGCGTTGCCGTGGAACATCGGCATGCAGATGTAGTGGGTGTCGGAGGGCCGTACGTCGAAATGCCCGGCGAGGGAGGCCCCTGCCCCGGCGAGTCGGCCCTGGGTGCAGATCGCGGCCTTGGGCGCGCCGGTGGAGCCGGAGGTGAAGTAGAGGAGCATGCGGCTGTCGGGGCCGACCGGGGCGACGACGGCGTCGCCGGGGCGTGCGCCCGCGTACGGGGCAAGCAGGGCGGCGTACGCCTCGGTGTCGGTGACCAGGACCCGTACGCCCGGCAGCTCCAGGCCCGCGAGGAGCGGCAGGTGGGCGCGCTCGGTGATCAGGACCGGGGCTTCGGTGTGCAGGATGTCGCGGGCCAGCTCGGGGCCGCGCCGGGTCGGGTTGATCCCCGCCACGGCGGCCCCGGCCAGGGCCGCCGCGCTGAGCCACAGCGGGAACTCAGGGGTGTTGTCGAGCAGTACGCCGAGGTGCGGTTCGCCGCCGCGCGGCAGCAGATCCGCGAGGAGCGCCGCCCGTGCGGCGGCGCCCTCGACCACCTGGTGATGACTGAGCACGGTGGGGCCGTGCTTCAGGGCGGGCCGGTGGTCACCCCATTGACGTCGTACGAGCTCCGCGACGGTGCCGGTACTCCTCATGGCGCCGCACGATAACTGATGAAGCGTCAGAACTTAATGTCGGAGCAGGCGTAGAACGCGTTGGTGGTGTCCGCGACGTTCCACACGGCGAGAACGATGTGCTTGCCGCTCTTCTGGGTGGGGATCGTGCCCTGGTGGGTCAGCGTGGCCGGCGGCTGCTGGTTCCCGTAGGGCACGGTCATGAAGGGCTGCGATTCGAGCGCGGCCCGGGTGAGCGGCTTGGTGGAGTCCCAGCCGTCCTTGGTGATGTAGTAGCGGAAGTCGCTGGTGGAGTGGCGGGCGGTGAACTGCCAGCGGAAGTTGTAGCCCTGTCCGCCGGTGACCTGGGTGGCGGGCCAGTCGCCGCCACGCGGGTCGTCCAGCTGGGCGAACTGCCCGTTGCCGCCGGAGCAGATCTGACCGTCCGCCGGTCCTGACGCCGGGAAGCCCTTGGGCCCCTCGACACTCTGCGGCTCCCACTGGATGTTGCCGCAGCCGGTCACCGTGCCCTCGGCACAGAGTTTCTGACGGCTGATCGGGGAGTCCGTGTAGCCGTGACTGCTGGCGCTGGTGGTGGCGAGCACCGAGACGCCCGCTATCGCCAGGCCGATCACGGCCGCGCTTGCCTTTTTCCGCATGGGCTGTCGCTCCTCTAGAACGTGGGGGAGGTTCCATGAGCATTGCTCGACTGCTGCGCGCTTGGTACGGGGTGCGTGGTGCTGTGCATGCGGTGCTGCGGTCTAGACCAAGTCTTAGATTATTGACGCGGCGTGAACATGTCCAGACCAATGAGCGTCATATTCCAGTGGCTCCCCGAACCGCGCCGGACCTCCCCCGGACGCTCAGGCCCCGTCCCCTCCCCCGCTGCGACCGGTGTAGAAGGCGACCGTCAAGTCCTTGACGAGTGCCTTGCGTTCGTAGTCGTCGAGCTCGACGATGCCGCGGGTGGTGAGCCGGTTGACCGTGTCGTCGACCGCGTCCACCACGGAGGTGAGCACGCTGTCGCGGTGCTTGGAGTCGATCGCGGCGATCCGCCGCCGCTGCATCGCCGCCGCGACCTCGGGGGCGTACTCGATGCCGGTCGGCTGCGCCGAGTACACCTCCACGCCCACGGGTTCGCAGTCCGCCTTCAGCATCCGGGTCAGCGCGTCGCCGACCGCCTCCGCGTCGCGCAGGCTCGGGGCGTCCTCGTGGAACGCGTCGGCGGGCAGCTGCGAGAGGACCCGGGCCATCGCGGCCTCGACCTGGGCGCTCAGGTACGCCTCGTGGTCCTCGATGCCGAGGACGGCCCGGACCGTGTCCTTGATCCGCCACACCACGAGGACGACCACGCGCAGGGCGGTGCCGTTCGCGTCGACGGCGGGCAGCGGTTCGCTGCGCCAGTGCCGCAGCCGTACGTCGACGCGGCGGCGCAGCAGCAGGGGCGAGACCCAGACGAGGCCGGTGCGCCGGACGCTGCCCCGGTAGTCGCCGAACAGCGTCAGCACCCACGCGTATCCGACCCGGCCCCGGCCCAGGCCGCCGAGTGCGAGGAGCACCGCGGTGGTGAGGAGGGCGAGCAGGGCCCAGGCGCCGAAGCCGATGCCGAGGTCGGGCCGGGGAGTGAGGCCGACGGCGCTCTGCCAGGCGGCGGGCAGTGCGCCCCGCCACCACAGGACGGCCAGTCCGCCGGCGATTCCGGCGGCGCCGGTGAGGAGGGCGGCGTAGCCGGACAGGGCGGGGCCGGGCCGTTCGGCGAGCCGGGGGTCGGCGACCGGGGCGGGCCGGGTCGACGGCTGCACCCGCGTCTGCGGCGAACGCGGCACGGGGGGCCGCCGGGTGGCGGGTGCGGGCAGCGCCGCCGCTTCGGCCGGCTTGGCCGGCTCGGCCGGTTTCCGGTCGTCGCGGAAGAGGAGGTGTACGGGGATGGAGGCGGTGGTCTCGTTGGCGATGACGGAGTGGCGGCGGCCGGGGTACGAGGTGGGGGTGGTCGCGGTGGTCAGGGTGGCCGAGCTGGTCGGCGACGCGGGTACGGGTACGGGTACCGGCACGGAGAACGTGGCGGAGGCTGCCCGGTCGCCGGGGGCCAGGTCCAGGACGAGGTCCAGCTCGGTGTCGGGTCCGGGGTCGTCCACGGGTCCCTTCGCGGGGGTGGCCTGGGACTCCCGTTCGACCGGGGCCTTCCGGGCTGAGCCCTTTCCGGCCTCCGGCTCGGCCCCGTAGGAGGGATGCGGGGTCCAGTCCGCCGAGGGTTCCGTCCTCAAACGCCGGACGGGCTTGAGATGGAGGTTCCCGTCGAGCGGCACGGGGCGTGCGGGGGCGGGCCGGTCGGGAGCGGAGCCCGGGGCCGGCCGGTCCGTGCGGCTGTCCGTGCGGCGGTCCGGGGCGGGGCCGAGGTGCAGGCTGAGACTCGGGGGCTCCGGGGCGACGGTCCGGGGTGGCGTGGGCGGGGCTTTGTCCGCGTTCGGCTCGGGCGCGGCTTTGCCAGCGCCCGGCGTAGGCGCGGGCGGGGCCTTGTCGGCGTCCGGCGCGGGCGCGGGTTCGGCGCGTGGCGGAGGCGGGAGTTCACCGTCCGGCCGAGGCGGGATCCGGCCGTCCGGCGCGGGCACGGGCTCGGCGCTCGCCCGAGGCGGGGCCCCGCCGCCCGCTCGCGGGGCGGCCTTGTCGGTGACCGGGCCGAACAGTGGGGGCGGGGTTCCCTTGCCCGGTGGGGCGAAGAGTGACGGTGGGAGCTGGTCGTCCAGGGAGTGGGGGGCGGGGGTAGGTGTGGGGGTGGGGGTGGTGCGGGGGGTCTGGTCGTCGTTGGGGGTCACCGGTTCCCGATTCCTTTCCGTCAGGTCCGTCACGCGAAGAGCCGGCGCCAGGTCTCCGGCCCCGGGTAACCATCGGCCGCGCCGCCGCGCCAGCCCTGGGCCCGCTGGAACGCCTCGACGTTGCGGCGGTCGGCCTCGGTCCAGAGCGGGCCGGGGCCCGACACGTAGTGCTTGCCGTATCCCTTCTTCACCAACTGTTTGCCGAGCCGGTCGACATGGCTGTTGGACTGACCCGGCTGGAAATAGCCGCGTCCGGGGAACGCGACGGCCGTATTCGGGCTGCCGCCCGCGCCGGCGGCCGGAATGTTCCGTCCGGCGCCCGTGGTCAGCAGGCGCCAGGTGTCCGGACCGGGGATGCCGTCCGCCTCCTTGCCCTTCCAGCCCTGCGCCTGCTGGAACGCCTGGGTCGCACGCTGGTCCGCCGTTCCCCACACGGGTCCGGGGCCGACCGCGTAGAAGCGCTTGCCGCCGCGCTGGACCAGCATCTGGCCGAGCTGGGTGACGTACTTGTTGTTGGCACCGGGGCCGAACTGCTTGGCCCCGGGGAAGGCGGTGGAGGATCCGGAGCCGGGCGACCCGCCCGTGACCCCTTTGTACCGGTAGGCGACGTAACGGGATGAGTTGTTCCAGTACGCCATGGGGGTCGACTGCTTCCGCGTCTGCGGGCGCGCCTGCTCGTAGGCGACGTAATGCGTACGCGTGTAGTCGGTCCAGCCGCCGAAGATCGTGACGTGCGAGCCCTTGGCGGGGTCGGCCGGGTTGTGGAAGAGGAGGATGTCGCCGGGCTGGAGGTCGGCGCGGGCGATCTTGGTCCCGTAGGCGGCGAGGCTGCCGGTCCACTCGTTGGTGCCGAGGTTCCAGGCCATCGACACATAGCCGGAGCAGTCCTGGCGGTACCCGTCCGACCAGTACTTCTCCATGCTGTACGGGACCTTCGCCGACACCCACTTCTTGGCCCGGTTGATGATGTCGGCCCGGGTCGTCTTCGGCGCGGCCGCCCCGGCCGACGGCGGGCCCGATGCGCCGGCGCCCTTCAGCGGGCCCTTCTCGCCCTGCGGGGTGGCCGGCTCCGGATCGGCGCCCCCGTCGGCATGCGGCGCCCCGGGGGCGGGGCCGCCCGCGGCCGCCGCACCCGCGGCCCCGCAGGAGAGGACCACTCCGGCGGCCGTCGCCAGCACCAGGGCGCGCCGCGCGCCGTGCGCGGCGGGGTGGCCGCCGTGCCGCACCGGCAGGGCCCTCGCCGCGGAGCGCCGCCGCACGGCGCACCCCGCGCATGCGCAGTCGATGGCGGGTTCGTACTCCTCGAAGACCGGCACAGTCATCGGCACAGTCATGCGATTCCCCTCCGCACTCGTCATTCCGTCAAGATCTTTGGGCGCAGCCGCAACGGACGTCAGGGTCCAAGCTCTCCCGACATATCGCATTTTGACGGAACAAAGGAAAAAAACGACTATCTGACGGGGCGTGGCGTCCGGTAAATGGTTCGGAGCACCCCTGCGGGTCGGGTAGAGTTTTCCAGGTCAGCAGGCGCCGTTAGCTCAGTTGGTTAGAGCAGCTGACTCTTAATCAGCGGGTCCGGGGTTCGAGTCCCTGACGGCGCACGCACAGTCAAAGCCCCCTCACGTTCAGTGAGGGGGCTTTGATCATTCCCCGTCCGGCATGCGTCACACCCTCTCCACAAGTGGGGCCCAAATCGTGCGTATAGCCGGTAAACAGTCTGTTTCACCCTTGCGATCCCGTTCGGTGTCGGACAATCTGTCTGGGTGCCCGAACGGGCGCCAAGGGGGCTGCTGATCCGTACAGTTGGCACAGCAGAGCGTGACGTTCCGGTTGTCCGTGCCGCGGGGTGGGGGTCCCGCTCGGGGGCGGACACCGAGGGGGCATCATGCAACCGGAAGGCCGCCGATCCATGTCTGTGGGAACGGTGGCTTGCCACCGTGTGCGTGCCCGGTGAAGAACGGGGGCCCACCGCGCACGAAGAGAGAGACCGAGCAGTCACGCACCAGCATGCGTGCGGGGGGATGTACCCATGACGTCGACGCCGCCAGGCGACCGGCAGGAGAACGACGCTTCCCGGACGACACAGCTCCGGATACCGGCACAGCTGCGGGCCGGGGCGTCGAGGCGGCGTGCCAAGAAAGAGCTGCCGCGCTACGACTACGAGCACTACAGCCGGCTCGCCGGACCGCTGACGCAGCCCCCCGCGGGCAAGCCGTACAAGGTCCAGTACCGCTCGCTCATATCGCAGGAGCCGCACCGGGTGCGCGCGGCGCTCCTGCTCGGCGCGGCTCCCCTCGTCTCGCTCGGCCTGTTCGCCTGGCTGATGCAGCCCAGCCACTGGACGGACCGCGACCCGAACCTGGACAACGACCTCCTGCTGGTCCTCGACATCGTCATGCTGGTCTCGATCGGTCTGATCGAGCTGTTCCGCACGATGAATGTCCTGTCGAACGCGCATGCCACCCTGGTCGCCCGCGACCCGGTCCCGGTGATCCCCGAGTCCGGCACCAGGGTCGCCTTCCTCACCTCCTTCGTTCCCGGCAAGGAACCCCTGGAGATGGTGACGAAGACCCTGGAAGCGGCCGTGAAGATCCGCCACCGCGGTCTGATGCACGTCTGGCTGCTGGACGAGGGCGACGACCCGGCGGTCAAGGAGGTCTGCGCCCGGCTCGGCGTGCACCACTTCTCCCGCAAGGGCGTGGCGCACTGGAACCAGGCCAAGGGCCCGCACCGCGCCAAGACCAAGCACGGCAACTACAACGCCTGGCTGGACGCGCACGGCGGCGACTACGACTTCTTCGCCTCGGTCGACACCGACCACATCCCGATGGCGAACTACCTGGAGCGGATGCTCGGCTACTTCCGTGACCCGGACGTCGGCTTCGTCATCGGCCCGCAGGTCTACGGCAACTACGACACCTTCGTCACGAAGGCCGCCGAGTCGCAGCAGTTCCTCTTCCACGCGCTGATCCAGCGCGCGGGCAACCGCTACGGCTCGCCGATGTTCGTCGGCACCAGCAACGCGGTCCGTATCTCGGCGCTCAAGCAGATCGGCGGTCTGTACGACTCGATCACCGAGGACATGGCCACCGGCTTCGAGATCCACCGCCACCGCAACCCGGCCACGGGCAAGAAGTGGCGCTCGGTCTACACCCCGGACGTGCTGGCCGTCGGCGAGGGCCCGACCGCGTGGACGGACTTCTTCACCCAGCAGCTGCGCTGGTCCCGGGGCACCTACGAGACGATCATCGGGCAGTTCTGGAAGGGCTTCGGGACCATGCCCCCCGGCAAGCTCTTCAACTACACGATGATGATCATCTTCTATCCGATGTCGGCCCTGAACTGGATCCTCGCGGCTCTCAGCTGCGCGCTGTTCCTCGGCATGGGCGCCTCCGGTGTCCAGATCGACCCGACGATCTGGATGATGCTGTACGGCAACGCCTCCGCGCTCCAGATCGGCCTGTACATCTGGAACCGCCGCCACAACGTCTCGCCGCACGAGCCCGAGGGCTCCGGCGGTCTGGCCGGCATGGTGATGTCGGCGCTCTCCGCGCCGATCTACGCCCGCTCGCTGATGGACGCGGTGCTGCGCCGCAAGAGCTCCTTCGTGGTGACCCCGAAGGGCGACTCGTCCAGCCCGGACACCCTCTTCGGCACCTTCCGCATCCATCTGTTCTTCATCGTCGTCTTCGGCGCCTCGATGATCTCCTCCTTCTTCCTCGGCCACAGCCATCCCGCGATGGTCACCTGGGCCACGCTCGCGCTGCTGATCACCGCCGCGCCGATCATCGGCTGGCGGTACACGATCCGCGCCGAGAAGAAGAAGCGCCGGGCGGGCGGATCCCACCGCAGCGGCGGGCCGGCCCCGGAGCCCCGGCCGGCGCCCCTGCCCGGAGCGCCCGGAAACGACCAGACCATGCAGATCGCCCTTGGGGGACGTAAGAAATGAAGTACCGTCCGAGCCGCCGTACCCGCCGCCTGGCGATCAGTACGGCGGTGGTTCTCGCGCTCGCGGGGGCGAACGGGCCGTGGCTGTACCGCTTCAGCACCGAGCGCTATCACGAGTACAAGATCAACCAGCCGGATTACAAGGCGGCCAACGGCCACTGGGACTTCCTGGACGTCCCCTCCGAGCACCGGATCAACACGATCCACGCGGCCCTGCTGCACACCGGCAAGGTGCTGCTCGTCGCGGGCTCCGGGAACAACCAGAAGAACTTCGACGCGAAGAGCTTCCGCTCGGTGCTGTGGGACCCGAAGACGAACGTCTTCAAGGACATCGCCACTCCCAAGGACATGTTCTGCGCCGGGCACACCCAGCTGCCCGACGGCAAGCTCCTCATAGCCGGCGGCACCAAGCGCTACGAGAAGCTCCAGGGCGATGTCACCAAGGCCGGCGGCCTGATGATCGTCCACAACGAGAACCCGGACAAGCCGATCACCCTGCCCGCGGGCACCCGGTTCACCGGCAAGGAGAACGGCAAGACGTTCGTCTCCAAGGACCCGATCCTGGTCGAGAAGGCCACGAAGGTCTTCGACAAGCAGACCGGCGCGTTCCTGCGCAACGACCCCGGCCTCGGCCGGATCTATGTCGAGGCGCAGAAGACCGGCAAGAAGTACGAGACCGGCACCGAGGACAACTACCGGGTGGCGGGCCTGTCCGGCTCGGACACCCGCAACGTCTACGGCATCGCGCAGAAGCTGGCCCTGGACAAGAAGGACTTCCAGGGGATCAAGGAGGCCTTCGAGTTCGACCCGGTCGCGGAGAAGTACATACCCGTCGACCCGATGAACGAGGCCCGCTGGTACCCGACGCTGACGACGCTGGAGGACGGCAAGGTCCTCGCACTGTCGGGTCTGGACGAGATCGGGCAGATCGTCCCCGGCAAGGACGAGATCTACGACCCGGCGACCAAGGAGTGGGAGTACACCGGCATCGAGCGGAAGTTCCCCACCTATCCGGCGGTCTTCCTGCTGAACGACGGCAAGCTCTTCTACTCCGGCTCCAACGCCGGATACGGTCCGGCGGACGTGGGCCGCGACCCGGGCGTCTGGGACCTGTCGACGAACAAGTTCAAGAAGATCCCCGGGCTCAGCGACCCGGACCAGATGGAGACCTCGGCGACCGTACGGCTGCCCCCGGCCCAGGACGAGAAGTTCATGGTGATCGGCGGCGGCGGGGTCGGCGAGTCGGAGAAGTCCAGCGAGAAGTCCCGGCTGGTCGACCTCCAGCAGAAGAACCCGAAGTTCACCGACGGGGCCGCGCTCTCCGAGGGCACCCGCTACCCGAGCGCCTCGCTGCTGCCCGACGACTCCCTGCTGGTCACGGGCGGCTCCAACGACTACCGGGGGCGCGGCGGCTCGGACGTGCTCCAGGCCCGGCTGTACGACGCGAAGACGGACACGTACAAGAAGGTCGCCGATCCGGCGGTCGGCCGGAACTACCACTCGGGCTCCCTGCTGCTGCCGGACGGCCGGGTCATGATCTTCGGCTCGGACTCGCTCTACTCCGACAAGGCCAACACCCGGCCCGGCGTCTTCGAGCAGCGCATCGAGATCTACACCCCGCCCTACCTCTACCGGGACTCCCGGCCGGAGCTGACGGCCGGGCCCAAGAAGATCGAGCGCGGCTCCACCGGACTGTTCACCACGCAGCACGCCTCGAAGATCACCTCGGCGAAGCTGATGCGGCCCTCGGCGGTCACCCATGTCACCGACACCGACCAGCGGACCATCGCGCTGGACATGAAGAAGTCGGAGGACGGGATCACCGTCACCGTGCCGGCGAACCGGGCGCTGGTGCCGGCCGGCTGGTACATGCTGTTCGTCACCGACGACCAGGGCACACCGTCCGAGGGCATGTGGGTGGAGGTGCCCGAGTAGGGGCGCGTACGGCGTATACGGCGTATACACGCGTGCGGCGCATACGGCGTATACAAGCGGCGAAGGCCGCACCCCGGGAGATCAGGTCTCCCGGGATGCGGCCTTCGGCGTCCGCCGCCCGGCTACTTCGTGGCGCGGGCCAGGCCCAGGGCGTACTCCGGCCACCAGTCGCCGGCCTTCGGGCCGCCCTTGCAGTCGCCGTCGGACTCGCCGGGGCGCTTGATCCACAGGTAGGCGTCGACCCGCTCGTCGCCGGTCTGCGTGGTCGGGGCCTCGCCCAGCGCGCGGCCCGGGGGGTTGCACCAGCTCTCGGCGGGGTCGCCGCCGGTGTAGGGGCCGTTGCCGTTGCGGCTGGTGTCGATGACGAAGGGCTTGTTGCCGATCTTCTCCGACAGCTTCTTGCCGAACTCCGTGGAGACGGCCGTCGTCTGGAAGTTGGAGACGTTGAGCGAGAAGCCGTCCGCCTCGGCGATCCCGGCCCGCTGGAGCGGCTGGAACAGCGCGTCGGGCGACTGCCAGCCGGCGTTGCCCGCGTCCAGGTAGACCTTGGTGGCGGGCTGCTGCTTCAGCCGCTGGATCGCGCCCTTGAGGAGGTCGTAGCGCTCCTCGTGGAACTCCTGGGGCGTGCAGCCGTCGACCAGGTGGAGCAGGGCGTCCGGCTCCAGGATCACGGTGGCACTGCGGTCCCCGATGCCCTTGGCCACGCCGTCCAGCCAGCTGCGGTAGGCGTTGCCGTCGGAGGCGCCGCCCTTGGAGAACTGGCCGCAGTCGCGGTGGGGGATGTTGTAGAGGACCAGCAGGGCGTCCCGGTCGGCGGCGGCCGCCGCCTCGGTGACGCCCCGCACCTGGTTCTCCGGGTTGTCCGGGGTGATCCACTCGCCGACCGGCTGCTGGGCTATCTTCCGGATCAGTGCGGCGTTCTTCTCGTCGCCGTCCTTGCTGTACGCGGCGACCTGACGGGCCGCGTTGCCCTCGGGGTTGACCCAGTACGGATCCTTGTCCTTGGGCTGCTGTTCGACGGTCGGCGCACTGTCCTTGCCGCCCTCCCCGTCGCCGGAGCAGCCCGCCAGCAGCAGGGCCGCCCCGAGCGCCGCCGCCGTACCGGATGTCCGCAGGCCCGCCGCGCGCCTGCGCGTCCGGGACCGGCCGGTGTAACTGCCGTACATCCACTCCCCCTTGGGTGCACTGCCTGCACTGTTCTCACTGGTTGCACCGATGTGCTGCCGGTCCGATCCATCCTGGCACAGCGGCCGGGCGCGCACGCTCCCACCCGTACAACGGTCACACCGGGGCACCGGTTCCGGACATCCCGTTCGAAAGCCGGTCATCCGTCCGGCGGGGCCCCTACAGTGGCGAGGGATCGGGCTTCCCACCGCACCGACCTCCCGTACCGCGCCGGGCGACTCCCGCGGCCGGGCGCACGCGGTCGAGGACCGGCCCGGCCGGCACGCCCCGTGAGAGGCGGCCGGCCGGGCCGGGTTGAACGCGGTGCGTGATGCGGTGCGTGATGCGGTGGGTCAGCCGTGGGCGGCCGCCTGTGCGCGCTCCGAGCCGTCGTCAGCGTCCTTCGCGTACTTCGCGTCCTTCGCACCGGTGAGGTAGGCGGAGACGACGACGTTCGCCGTGTAGGAGCGGGTCGCGCGGTCGTACGTCCCGCCGCAGGTGATCAGCCGCAGTTCGGCCCGGCCGTCCTCGCGGGGCCCGTACGCCTTCTGCGCGTCGAAGCGTTCGCGGGTGACGAGCTGGACGTCGTCCACGGTGAACTCCGCGACGCTGCCGTCCGTGCGGGTGACCTCGATCCGGGCGCCCGGCTTCACCGCGCTGAGCCCGTAGAAGACCGCCGGCTTGGTGTCGGTGTCGACATGGCCGACGAACAGGGCCGCGCCCTTCGCCCCGGGCCGGGTGCCGTCGCCGTACCAGCCGGCGGTCTTCGGCATGCCGTACGGGGGCGGGTCGATGGCCCCGTCGTCGTCGAGGCCGCGCGCGACGACGGGGGCCGTGATCCCCACGGAGGGGACCTCGACGCGTTCGGGGGCGGCCGCGTCGAGCGGGGCGTGGGCCGGGGGCAGCGGGGCCCCGAAGGGGCGGCCGACCGCGGCCACGTCGCCGGTGGTGGGTCCCGACAGGCCGCCGAGCCCGCCGCCCGCCTCCTTGCCCCAGAGCCACAGGCCGAGCAGCAGCACGGCCCAGGTCACTCCGGTGAGCAGTCGCCCGTTGCCTGCCGGGCGGTCCGGGGCGCTCATGTCAGCTGCCGGCCGGGCCGCGACGCCGGCGCGAGCTGCGCAGGGCGACGGCGACGGCCGCGACGGCGGCGAGCACCAGGCCGATCACCGCGTGCCGGGTGCCGGGGCCCTGGGCCTCGGCGGACCGTTCGGCGAGGGTGGCGGTGCCTCCGCCGCCCGCCTTGACGGGTGCGGCGGGCGAGGGGCGGTTGTGGTGGACGACGGTGAGGGTGCCGGTCGCCTTGGACCGGCCGTCCTTGCACGTCACCCAGACGTCGTAGGAGCGGGGTTCGGCATCGTCCCGGATCCGGGCCTCGGCGAAGAGGCCCTTGTTGTCGGCGGGGCGGAAGTGGGCCTCCGAGGCGAAGGCGTCGGAGTTGCCCGTCGCCTCGCGGCCCTTGCCGCAGACGTCGACCCACAGTTCCACCTGCCCGCCCGGGGCGGTCGTGGACGGGGTGACCGAGACAATGCCGGTCCGCCGGTCGTCGTCGCCGGCCGGGGCGGCCGGGGATGCCAGAGCGGCGGGGACGGGCACGGCTATGAGCGCGGCCGCCGCTGCGGCACAGAACGTGATGGGCATGGAACGCATCGTGAACCTCCTACGGGAAGGTTCACGCCTGCGGCGGCGGCCCGCATCCGCAGTCCTCCATTCGGGCGACGCCGGGGCGACGGCCCGGGCGACGGCCCGGACGACTGCGGATGCGGTCCGCGCAGGTCAGTGCAGGTCAGCGCAGGTCAGCGGGGGTCCGTCTGGGCCGCCTGCTTCCCCTGGTCCACCTGGTCCGGCAGGTCGATGAGGTCGACCAGGTCGGCGATGGACTCGACGACGTGCGACGGCCCGTACGGGTAGCGGTCGATGTCGGCGACGGCGGTGAGCCCGGTGAGGACCAGGAAGGTCTGCATGCCCGCTTCCAGGCCCGCCAGGACATCGGTGTCCATCCGGTCGCCGATCATGGCGCTGGTCTCGGAGTGCGCGCCGATGGCGTTGAGACCGGTCCGCATCATCAGGGGGTTGGGCTTGCCCGCGAAGTACGGGTCCTTGCCGGTGGCCTTGGTGATGAGGGCGGCGACCGAGCCGGTGGCGGGCAGCGGGCCCTCGGCGGACGGGCCGGTCTCGTCGGGGTTGGTGCAGATGAAGCGGGCGCCCGCGTTGATCAGCCGGATCGCCTTGGTGAGCGCCTCGAAGCTGTACGTCCGGGTCTCGCCGAGCACCACGTAGTCCGGGTCGTGGTCGGTGAGGACGTACCCGATGTCGTGCAGGGCGGTGGTGAGACCGGCCTCGCCGATGACGTACGCCGTGCCGCCGGGGCGCTGGTCGTCCAGGAACTGGGCGGTGGCGAGCGCGGAGGTCCAGATGTTCTCCACGGGCACGTCCAGGCCCATGCGCTTGAGCCGGGCGTGCAGGTCGCGCGCGGTGTAGATGGAGTTGTTGGTGAGGACGAGGAAGGGCAGCCCGGAATCCCGCAGCCGCTTGATGAAGGCATCGGCGCCGGGAATGGGGGTGCCCTCGTGGATGAGGACGCCGTCCATGTCGGTGAGCCAGGATGAGATGGGCTTGCGCTCTGCCATGTGTCGGGACTCCTGCCGTACGCACTGCGTGCTTGGGGGTGCCCGGACCACACCGTCCCGGCACCCCCAGCATAATTAGGCGGCGGTGACGGTGACCCCGTCGATCACCCAGTACCAGTTGTTGCTGCCGGTGTAGCGGAACCGGAAGCTCACGTTGGAGGCCCCGGACGGGACGTCCAGGGTGAGCGACTGGGGCTGCGAGATCACGTCGGACGTGTAGCTCTTCACGGCGACGGGCGTTCCGCCGTTCCAGGAGGCGAGGATCTGGGCGCTCTGGCTGCCCTCCTGCCGGTAGAGGGTGGTGAAGCCGAGCGTCACGGTGGGCCTGCCGCCGACCGCGTACGCCGGGGTGACGAGCGTGGAGTCGTACGGGCCCGAGGACGCCTTGTCGTCCCACTCGTCGGAGTCGGCGACCGCGAAGATCCCGCGCGAGCGGACGTTCAGCTCACGGGACTGGTTGCGCTCGCTGCGGCTCCAGAACTCGTCGGTGGCGAAGGACCAGCCGCGCCACTCGGTGACGCCCCCGGTGCCCATCGCGGAGTTGACGACGGACCAGCCGCTGGGCGCTGTGTGGGTCCAGCCGAGGACGCCGGCCGGGATGCCGGTCTCGTCGACGCGGGCGGACAGGGCCGGGTAGAGGGCCTCGAAGGGATCGGTGGAGCGCTCCTGGATCGGCTTGCCGTCCAGGCCCCAGGCGGGGTCGGGGGTGATGCCGAGCTGCCGGAAGACGGTGGCGGCGACGTCCACGAGGCGGGTGTCGGTGGGCTTGGCGCCGGCCGCGATGCCGGGGCCCTGGGCGAGGACGAAGGTGCGCCGTTCCTCGATGGCGCTGCCGCCGTGGCCGCCGGAGTCGGTGTGGCCGTGGTCGGTGGTGACGATGACGGTCCACCGCTCGGTGGAATAGGAGGGGCGGGCCTTGATCGCGGCGAGGAGGCGGCCGAGGTAGCCGTCCTGGACGGCGATGGCCTGGCGGTACGCGGCGCTGGCGGCGCCCGAGTTGTGGCCGGCGATGTCGGTCTGGCCGAAGTAGACGAACAGGACGTCCGGGTTCTGGTTCCGGAGGATCGACTCGGTCTCGGCGGCGATGGTGGCGTCGTGGCCGGTGTAGCCGTCGGCGTCGCCGTCGAGGACGAGCGTGGCGTCGGCGCCCGGGGTGACCGTGCCCTGGGTGTGCAGGGGCTTCCAGTCGAGGGCGGCGTAGGTGGAGAGCTGGGGGCGGACCTGGGCGAGGCGGGCGAGGAAGCCGGGGTACTTCGCGTAGTTCTTCCCGGCGAAGGAGTTCTCCTTGACGCCGTGCTTGTCGGGCCAGACGCCGGTGGAGATCGTCGACCAGCCGGGGCCGGAGGAGGTGGCGGCCATCGGGTCGGCGTACAGCAGCGAGGTGCCGTACGTGCCGTTGGCCATCATCGATGTGAGGTGCGGGGCGTCGGCGGCGGCGATGACGTCGTGGCGCAGGCCGTCCATGCCGACGACGAGCACCTTGTCCTTGCTGGTGCCGTCGGGGAGCGTGGGCGCGGCCGTGGCGGCGCGGGCCGTGGCGGCGGTGGCGAGCGGGCCGACGGCGGCGGCCGTGGCCGCGGCGGCGGTGGCGGCGAGCACGGAGCGGCGGGACAGGGACCGGGTCACGTGATCCTCCAGGGAGAGGGCGGGTCGAGCGGGGCTGGGCGTGAAAATCCGTCTGGACCAGACCCGTTACCTTGGCGAGATAACCGGGCCGGGTCCAGACCTTCGCAGGAATCCGTGGCCGAAAGGTGGCCGGTCAGCTTCCGGTGGCCGACTTCCAGGCGTCGATGTACGTGTCCAGGTTGGTCCCGATGTCCGACCAGTCGGGCTCGAAGATCTCCACGCCCTCCATCAGTCCGGCCAGTTCGACGGCGTTGGCGTCGGTGGCCTCGATGTCCTTGCGGGCGGCGAAGCCCCCGCCGACCGCGCTGACGTCGCGCTGGGCCTGCTCGGAGAGCATGAAGTCGAGCAGCTTCTTGCCGTTGTCGCTGTGCGGGGCCTTCGCGACGAGCCCGGCCGCGTACGGCAGGGCGAAGCTGGTGGGCTTCCCGTCGCCCTGGGCGGGGAACCAGATGCCGAGGTTGGGCATGTCCTTGGACTGGGCGAAGTTCATCTGGACGTCCCCGTTGGCGGCGAGGAGTTCGCCCTTGTCGACCTTGGGGGCGAGCTTGCCGGTGGAGGCGGACGGGCCGACGTTGTTGGTCTGGAGCTTCTTCAGGTACGCCATGGCCGGCTCCTGCCCGCCGAAGTCGTGCATCGCCTTGATGAGGACGGCGGTGCCGTCGCCCGCGACGCCGGGGGTGGAGTACTGGACCTTCTCCTTGTACGCGGGGTCGAGCAGGTCCTCCCAGGTGCGCGGCGGGTTCTTCAGCTCCTTCGTGTTGTGGATGAAGCCGAAGTAGTTGTTGACGACGGAGGTCCACTTCCCGTCGGCGGCCCGGTCGGCGCCGTCGACCTGCTCGGCGCCCTTGGGCTCGTAGGCGGTGAGGAGGCCCTTGGCGTCGGCCTGCTGGATGAAGGGCGGCAGGGTGACGAGCACGTCGGCCTGGGTGTTGGACTTCTCGCGGGCGGCGCGCTGCACCATCTCGCCGGATCCGCCCTCGACGTACTTCACCTTGATGCCGGTCTTCTTCTCGAAGTCCTTGAAGACCTTGTCGTACCAGCCGTCGCCGTTCTCGCCCTTGAGGCCGTCGGCGCTGTAGACGGTGACGGACTTCTCGTCGGACGCGGCGGAGGAGCCGCCGCAGGCGGTGAGGGTGACGGCGGCGAGAACGGCCAGGGGAAGGGCGAGGGTACGGGCGGGGGTGCGCATGGGTTTCTCCAGAGGACGGGAGGTGGTGGTGGCGGGGTTTCAGCGGTAGGAGGCGCGGGTCCGGATGCGGGAGACGGCGGCCAGGACGAGGAGCGTCGACGTCATCAGGACCACGGCGAGGGCGGCGCCGGTGAAGAGCGAGCCCCGGTCGGTGGCGGCGAAGATCTGCACCGGCAACGGGGTCCAGTCCGGTGGATAGAGCATCATCGTGGCGCTCAACTCCCCCATGGACAGGGCGAAGCAGAGCCCGACGGCCGAGGTGAGCGAGGGCAGCAGGAGGGGCAGCCGGATCCGCCACAGAACGCGTGCGGGGCTCGCCCCGAGGCCGGCGGCGGCCTGTTCGTACATCGGGTCCAGGCGGCGCACGGCGGCGGCGACCGACTGGTAGGCGAAGGCCGTGACGAGCACGGTGTGGGCGAGGATCACGATCCACCGCGTCCCGTTGAGCAGGACGGGCGGCTGGCTGTAGGCGACCAGCACCGCGAGGCCGACGACCACGGACGGTACGGCGACCGGCAGGATGAACAGGGCGTCCAGGAGCCGCTTCCCGCGCGTGCGGAGAGATGCGGCGGCGAGAGCGGCCCAGCCGCCGAGGACGAGGGCCAGCACGCTCGCGGTCACGGCCGTGACCAGGCTGGTGGTCAGCGCCTGGAGGGAGTCGCCGCTCGTCGCGGCGGAGTAGCGCTCGACGGTGGGTCCGGAGGGGAAGGCCCCGGACCAGTTGGTGGCGAGGGACGCGGCGAGGATGACGAGCAGCGGCACCGCGAACAGCGGGACGAAGAGGAGGAGGAAGACGGCCCAGGTGGCCCACTTCCCGGCCCGGCTATGCACCAGCACGACGGCTCACCACCCGGTAGAGGCTGTAGAGGCCCACGGAGATCGCGATGTTGACGACGGCGACGACGCAGGCGGCCGGGTAGTCCGACTCCAGGATCGCCTTGCTGTAGACGAGCATCGGCAGCGTCGTGACGCCCTTCGCCCCGGTGAACAGGACGATCCCGAACTCGTTGAGGCACATCACCAGGACGAGGCTGCCGCCCGCCGCGAGCGCCGGGAGCGCCTCGGGCAGGATCACCTGCCGGATGATCCGCACGGGTCCGGCGCCCAGCGAGGAGGCGACCTCCAGCTGTCCGGTGTCGAGCTGGGAGAAGGCGGCGAGCAGCGGGCGCATCACGAACGGCGTGAAGTAGGTGATCTCGGCGAGCAGGACGCCCCAGGGGGTGGTCAGGAAGTGGAAGGGCCCGTCGGCCGCACCGGTGATGTCGGTGAAGAGCCCGTTGGCCATCCCGACCGAGCCGTAGATGAACAGCAGGGCCAGGGTGATGAGGAAGGACGGGAAGGAGAGGAAGACGTCCACGAACCGGGCGACCGCCTTCCCGCCGGGGAACGGGACGAACGCGATGACCAGCGCGAGGACGAACCCGAGGACGAGGCAGCCCACGGTCGAGCCGACGGCGAGCCACACGGTGGTGGTGAGCGCGTCGCGGAAGACGGCGGAGGCGAAGACGTCGGCGTACGGGTCGAGCGAGACGCCGCCCTCGTCGGGGGTGAAGGACTGCTGGACGACGAGGGCCAGCGGGTAGAGGAACGCGAGCGCGAGGACGACGACGGGCGGCAGCGCCCAGACCCAGGCGGGGAGGGAGCGGGACCGGGCGGGGGTGGGGGTGGGGGTGGGGGTGGAGTTGGGGGCGGGGTCGAACTCGAACTCGGACCCGGACCCGGACCCGGACCCGGACCCGGACCCGGACTCGGCTGGGGTGGAGGCGGAGGCGGTGATGGTCATGGGCCGGCTCCGGGGGCTCCGGGGGCTCCGGGGGCTCCCGCCGTTCCCGCCGGGAGCAGCACCGCGTCCTCGGCCGCGAAGTGCAGGGTGACGGCGTCGCCGAGGGCCGGGGGCTCGCGCAGTTCGCGGAGGTCGGCCATGAGGTGGTGGCCGTCGGCGTCGGCGTGGAGGCGGTGGGTGGAGCCGCGCCACTGGACCTCGGTGACGCGGCCGGTGAGCGCGTTGGGCCCGTCGCCGAGGCCGACCAGATGCGGCCGGACGCAGAGGGTGGCGGTGGATCCGGGGGCGGCGGTGCCGGTGGGCACGGTGAGGGGGTGGCCGTCGAGGTCGACGCGGCCGTCGCCCGTGACGGTGACGGGGAGGAGGTTGGCGTTGCCGACGAACGAGGCGGTGAACTCCGTACGGGGTCGGCGGTAGAGCTCCTCGGGGGTGCCGCAGTCCTGGAGCCGGGCGCGGTCCATGACGGCGATCCGGTCGGCGAGGGTGAGGGCCTCGACCTGGTCGTGGGTGACGTACAGGATGGAGACGTCCGGCAACTCGCGGTGCAGCCGGGCCAGTTCGGCGAGCATGCCGGAGCGGAGCCGGGCGTCGAGGGCGGAGAGCGGTTCGTCGAGGAGCAGGACGCCGGGGCGGATGGCGAGCGCGCGGGCGATGGCGACGCGCTGCTGCTGGCCGCCGGAGAGTTCGCGCGGGTGGCGCTCGGCGTACGCGGCCATGCCGACGAGTTCGAGGGCCTCGGTGACCCGGCCGGGGATCTCGGCCTTGGGGGTGCGGTGGGCCTTGAGCCCGAAGGCCACGTTGTCCTTGACCTTGAGGTGCGGGAAGAGGGCGTACTGCTGGACGACCATGCCGATGCCGCGCCGGTGCGGGGGCAGGGCGGTGACGTCCCGGCCTCCGAGGAACACCCGTCCGGCGGCGGGCCGGACGAACCCGGCGACGGCCCGCAGGGCGGTGGTCTTGCCCGAGCCGGACGGCCCGAGGAGGGCCATCACCTCGCCGGGTTCGACGGTGAGGTCGAGCCGGTCGAGGACGACGTTCCCGCCGTAGGCGACGGTGACGCCGTCGAAGCGGATGCCGCTGGGGGCGGCGGGGGTGGCATGGGCCGCGTGGGTGGCGTGGGCGGACCGGCCGGGGTTGGGCGCGCCGGGCACTGCGGGGGCGCCGGGCACTGCGGGGGCGCCGGGCACTGCGGGAGCCGCGGGCACTGCGGGGGTGGACCGGTCCGGGCCGGGTGCGCCGGACGTGGCGGGGGCCGGGGCGCTCACGCCTCGGCCCGCGCGATGAGGTCGGGGAGCTCGGCGACGGACCCGAGGACGTGGGTCGCGCCGTGCCGGGTCAGCTGGTCCTTCTCGTGGGCGCCGGTGAGGACCCCGGCGACGATCCCGGCGCCGGAGCGTACGCCGCTGAGCATGTCGTACGAGGTGTCGCCGGCCACCACGGTCCGCTGGACGTCGGCCACGGCCCCGGTACGCAGGAAGGCGGTCAGCACCATGTCCGGGAAGGGCCGGCCCCGGCCGCCCGCGTCGGCGGGGCAGAGGGTGAGCGGGACGAGGTCCTGCCAGCCGAGGGCGGTGAGGATGGCGTCCTGGGTGGTGCGGGCGAATCCGGTGGTCAGGACGACGGTGCGGCCCTCGGCGGTGAGGCGTTCGATGGCCTCGCGGGCGCCGGGGATCGGGGAGATGCGGCCGCCGTCGACGCGTTCCCCGTACGCCTCCTCGAAGGCGACGTTGGCGCGCTGGGCCTTGTCCTCGCCGCCCTCACCGCCCTCACCGCCCTCACCCGCGAAGAGGTGCCGGAAGACGGAGATCTTGGACTCGCCCATGGTGGCGCGTACGTAGGCGAGTTGGCGGGCGTGCTCGTCGGATCCGGGCCGTACGCCCAGGCGTTGGGCGGCGGCGGAGAAGGCCTGCTCGACGAGGCCGCCGTCGGCGACGGTGGTGCCGGCCATGTCGAGGACGACGAGGTCGAAGGGGGTGTCCGTGTGCCGTGTTGCTGAAGTCATCTGTTCACCAGCTCAGTTGGTCGGCGGTCGTTTCGGCGATGGCGGGCGAGCACGTCATGCCGCGCCCGCCGGGCCCGGTGACGAGCCAGACCCCGTCGGACACCTGCTGCCGGTGGACGACGCGTGAGGTGTCGGTGCACTGGGCGTAGACGCCCGCCCAGCGGTGGCGGACGCGGGGCAGCGGGCGGTCGAGGAAGGCCTCGACGACCCGGGTGAGGTGCTCGTAGGGCTCCTCGACGGTGTCGAAGGCGAAGGGGTGCTCGTACTCATGGGTGTCGCCGATGGTCAGTCCGCCGTCGCTCCGCTGCACCATGAGGAGTTGCATGCGGTGTTCGGCGGCGACCGGGTCCTGGTCCTGTCCGGCGTTGAGGGCGTCGAGCGCCTCGCCCCGGTAGGCGGGGTAGTAGCGGAAGCTGTCGGCGTCGGCGACGGAGGTGGTGAGCGGCTCGCCGAGCGGGTCGGTCTGCATCATCTGGAGGCGGACGCGGCGCACGGGCAGCTCGGGCCCGGCGAGTTCCCGGACGAGTCCGCCGAGCCAGGCGCCGGTCGCGAGGATCACGGTGTCGCCGGTGTGGACGTCGCCGTGGTCGTCGCGCACCGAGGCGGTCCCGACGACGTCCCGCACTTCGCGGCCGCCGAGATAGGTGTAGCGCCCGGAGGCCAGCAACTCTTCTTTCAGGGCGAGTTGGGCGGTGCGGGGTTCGACCGCCGCGTCCCGCTCGCACCACAGGGCGGCGGTGAACGCGCCGCGCAGGGCCGGGTTGAGCGCACGGGCCTCGTCGGCGGTGAGCAGCTTGTAGCCGCGCGCCGCCGCGTCGGGCCGGGCGACGGCCGCCTCGGCGACGGCGACCTCGCGTGCGGTACGCAGCGGGGTGAGCGAACCGCAGGCCCGGAAGCCGAGTCCCGGCACCCGCTCCCCGATGGCCTCCCACAACTCGCGGGCGCGCAGGGCGGTTTCCAGCTCCTCGCCACCGGCCCGCCCGCTGATCCATATCTGTCCGAAATTGCGGAGCGATGCCCCGCGCGCCTCGCTCTCGCGCTCGATCTGTACGACCTCGTGGCCGCGGCTGACTGCGTGCCAGGCGTGCATGGTTCCCACCACGCCGGCTCCTACGACGATGACTCTCACGTCGGCCACGCTCCTCGGGACGGGTGTCCCGCACGCGTCCGTTCACCGACGGGACGGTGAACGACCCCGCAAGTTTGGACCAGACCCGTTACTCTTTCGTTACCAAAGGGGGTGGGTGGCGACCGACGGAACCGGCCCTCGCCTCAGCTCCGCCCTTCGCCCCGCAGATGGGCGGAGAAGGAGAAGCGGTCGCCCCGGAACAGGGTCCGCACGCGCTCCAGCGGCCGGCCGTCGGTGTCCCGGGACAGCCGGTGGATCAGGAGCATCGGCAGGGCGGGCGGGGTCCCGATGAGCAGCGCCTCGCGGGGGGTCGCGAGGACGGTCTCGATCCGCTCGTCGGCGTCGCCGAAGGCGATCCCGAGGCGGTCGCGGAGGTAGGCGTAGAAGGAGGAGTCCGGATGGAACCGCGTGTCCAGGTCCGGGACGCGGGCGACGCCGACGTACGTGCTCTCCAGGCCGACGCGTTCGTCGTCGGCGAGCAGCACCCGCTCCAGGTGCCAGACCGGCTCGCCCCGCTCGACCGCGATCTCGGCGGCGAGCGCCTCGGGGCAGGGGAAGCGGTCCAGGCCGATGAGGTGGCGGCCGGGCCGCTTGCCCTGACGGCGGACGCCTTCGGTGTAGCTGGCCAGCGAGAGCGGCTGCTCCAGCTTGGGCCCGGCGACGACGGTGCCACGCCCCTGCCGGCGCAGCCGCCCTTCCAGGAGGAGTTCGCGCAGGGCCTGGCGGACGGTCTCGCGCGAGACCTCGTGCCGCTGGGCGAGCTCCCGCTCGGTGGGCAGGAGCCCGCCCTCGCCCAACTCGTCCAGCAGCACCGCGATACGGGCCTTGACCGCGTAGTACTTCGGGATACGGCCGTGCTCGGGGATGCCGGAGCGGATCGGTGCGCCAGGTGCCTGGTCGTTCGGGTAGTCCACGGCCCGATCGTCGCAGACGCGGGTGAACGGGCCGGTGGGGGTGGGGGTTCCGGTGCGAGTGCGGGTGCCGGGGCGGGTGCGGGTGCCGGGTCCGGGTTCCGGTGCCGGTGCGAGTTCCGGTGCCGTACGGGTGCGGGTGCGGGTACCGGTGCCGGTGCGGGTACGTGTGGGGGTGCGGGTGCCAGTGCCGCTCCGGCCGCCGTCCGCGCGTGAGGCGGCGGGGTGGCCGCCGCGCCGCCCGTCAGCCGGTGGCGCGGCGGGTCCGGCGGGCGTGCACCAGGAGGACGGTCCCGCCGAGCAGCAGCGCCCCGGCGGCGGCTCCGGCCCAGGGCAGCGACGCCGGTCCGGTGCGGGCGAGTTCGGGGAGGGGCCGGCCCAGGCCGTCGCGGGGCGGGAGGCCGGGACTCTCCTCGCTCCCGTCGCCATCGATGCCGGGGCGGGTCGGCGGGCGGGTGCCGGGGGCGCGGTCCGGGGACGGGTCCCGGCCCGTACCGGGGTCCGTACGGGAGCCGTCGGGATCGCCGGGCCACTCCGTACGGGTGCCGGCACCCGGGCCGGTGCGTTCCGGGTCGGGACGCTCCGACCGGGAATCCTCCGGCCTGGGGTCTTCCCGCCGCGGGCGCTCGGGCGGGGTGCGTTCCGGTTCGCGGATGCCGCCCGTGGCGCCGTCGACGATCACGAAGGGGTACTCCTCCGACTCCCCCACCCATTCGCCGTCCTCGCGCCCGCCGCCCTTGGCCTTGTCCTGGTGGCGGCGCTGGACGACGGCGGCGTGGGCGGTGACCGGGCCGGGGGCGGTGTCGGAGGTGAAGGCCATCCGGACGCGTACGGAGACGGTCTTCCCGGCGGGAACGGTGAACCCGAGGAAGGCCTCGCTCTCCTCGCCGTTCGTGCCGTTCTCGCTGCTCTCACTGCTCTCACTGCTCTCACTGCTCTCACTGCTCTCGCCGAAGACGCCGATCTGCTCGTCGCGGTCGGTGCTCTCCCAGGTGACCCGGTGTTCGGTCCCGGGGCGGCCGGGCTCGGAGAACTCCAGCTGGATCTGGTCCGACGTCAGCCTGCGGTCGCGGTCGGCGAGGACGAGGACCGGGTGCAGCGCCCGGCAGTCGGTGTCGGCGGTGTTGGTGAGGTCGAGGAACCAGGTGCCGTAACCACCGCCGGAGGCGTATCGGTCCGGGGCGTCCTGGATCCGGGTCTCGATGGGGAACTCCTTGGCGTCCGGGTCACCGCAGGCGGGCTGCTCATCGGCGGCGGCTAAGGAGGCGGGGGCGGGCGCGCCCGGCTGGGCGGCGGCCTGCGGGCCGCCGCCCAGGAGCGCGGCGGGGACCGTGATCCCGGCGGCCAGCCCGAGGGCGGCGCGCACGCGGGCGTCACGCAGCCGTGCGCAGGAGGTGGGGGGCATGAGGGGACACCCTTCGCTGCTCGCGGACGACCGGGGCGGGGGCCTCCGGTGGTGGCCTCCGACGCCATCACGCGCGCGCGTACTCAGAGAGTCGACATGCCGACTTGATTCATAGGATCACCCGACTGCGCCCAGCCCTGCCCAGCCCTGCCCAGGCCCGGCTCCCCGCCCCCTACCCCCGCTCCCCCACCCGCCCGAACACCGGCGCGAGCACGAGCTGCGCCGCGCCCTCCGCGACCGGCCGGTCACCGCCCCCGGCGACCGTGACGGTCACGCCCGCGCCCGCCCCGCCCCGCGCGGCCCGCTCCTCGATCACGGCCCGGACGCCCCGTACGTACGCGTCCTCGTCGGCGGCCACCGTCCGGCCGCCCAGGACCACCCGGCCGATGTCGAGCAGGCCGACCAGGTTGGCCGCGCCCGTGCCCAGGACCCGGGCGGCCTCCGCCCGGTCGCCGCGCGCCTCGGCGGCCAGGCACAGCGCCTCGATGCAGCCGTGGCCGCCGCAGCCGCAGAGCGGGCCGTCCAGTTGGAGGGTCTGGTGGCCGAACTCGCCCGCGCCCGTCCGCGCACCCCGGTGCACCTCGCCGCCGAGGACGAGGCCGGCGCCGAGCCCCGTACCGAGGTGGAGGTAGGCGAAGTCCGCGCGCGGCTCGTCGAACGACAGGGCCAGGGCGAGGGCCGCGGCGTTGGTGTCCTTGTCCAGGACCACCGGCAGCCCGGTCCGCTCGGCGAGGGCGGCGCGCAGCGGGTAGCCGTCCCACTGCGGGAATCCGGTGACCCGGTGCAGGACACCGTCCCGGTGGTCGAGCGGCCCGGGGACGGCGACGCCGAGACCCAGCACCGGCTTGTGCGGTTCGGCCGCGCACAGGTCCCGTACCGCGTCCGCCGCATCCGCGAGGACCCGGTCCGCCGGTGCGCCGAGGTCCAGGGGCGCGCGGGTGACGGCGACCGGCCGGCCCGCGAGGTCGACCAGGACGGCGGTGAGCCCGTCGCGGTCCAGGTGGAGCCCGACGGCGAACTGGGCGTCGGGGACCAGGCGCAGCACGGTGCGCGGCTTGCCGCCGGTGGAGGGGCGCAGGCCCGCGCCGACGGCGAGGCCGTCCTCCCGCAGCCGGGCGGTGATCTTGCTGACGGCCTGCGGGGTGAGGCCGGTGCCCTCGGCGAGCTCCAGCCGGCTGATGCCCTCCGCCCCGGCCGCCCGCAGCAGGTCCAGCACCAGCGCGGCGTTGTGGTGGCGCAGGGCCGGCAGATTCACCCCGGCCTGGGCCTTCGTCCGGCTCCCGTTCACGGCTCACTCCTCTTCACCACCCCATTGTGCCGGTCGCTTGCACTTTGGCAACAGCGTTGCTTAAGTGGAATGCATGACCCCCAACGCCCCCGACGCCTCCACCACCACCGGCGCCTCCGGCATCACCGGCACCACCGGCGCGCCTCTCCGCGTCGCCCTCGTCGGCTACGGCCTGGCCGGCTCCGTCTTCCACGCCCCGCTGATCTCCGCGACGGACGGCCTGGTCCTCGACACGGTCGTCACGTCGAACGAGGAGCGCCGGGCCGAGGCCCGTGCCGCGTTCGGCGACGTACGCTTCGCCGCCTCGCCGGACGAGCTGTGGGAGCGCGCCGGCGAGCTGGACCTCGTCGTGATCGCCACCCCGAACAAGACGCATGTCCCGCTGGCGACGGCCGCGCTGAAGGCCGGGCTGCCGGTGGTCGTGGACAAGCCGGTCGCCGGGACCGCCGCCGAGGCGCGCGAGCTGGCCGCGCTGGCCGAGGAGCGCGGGCTGCTGCTCTCGGTCTTCCAGAACCGCCGCTGGGACAGCGACTTCCGTACGCTGGCCGCGCTGATCGCCGACGGCGAGCTGGGCGAGGTGCAGCGCTTCGAGTCCCGCTTCGAGCGCTGGCGGCCGCAGCCGAAGGGCGGCTGGCGCGAGTCGGGCGACCCGGAGGAGATCGGCGGTCTGCTGTACGACCTGGGCAGCCATGTCGTCGACCAGGCGCTGGCGCTGTTCGGCCCGGCGGTCCAGGTGTACGCGGAGTCCGACGTACGGCGTCCCGGTGCGGCGGCGGACGACGACACGTTCATCGCGATCACCCACGCCAACGGGGTCCGTTCGCATCTGTACGTCAGCGCCACCACGGCCCAGCTCGGCCCGCGCTTTCGCGTGCTGGGCTCGACGGCGGGCTATGTGAAGTACGGCCTGGACCCGCAGGAGGCGGCGCTGCGCGAGGGGCTGCGCCCGGCGGCAGGTGTGCCGTGGGGCGAGGAGCCGGAGGAGCTGTGGGGCCGCATCGGCTCCGGCGAGTCCCCGCTGACCGGCGGCGGCGACCCGGTCCGTACGCTGCCCGGCGACTACCCCGCGTACTACGCCGCCGTCGCCGCCGCCGTGCGCGGCACCGGCGACAAGCCGGTCACCGCGCTCCAGGCCGCTGCCGCGCTGGACGTCCTGGAGGCCGCCCGCCGCTCGGCCCGCGAAGGCGTCTCGGTCACCCTTCTCCCCCACCACGACGAACTCCACCACGACGAACCGCACCACGACGCAGAGGAGCGGCGCGCATGAGCACCACCTCCCCCACCATCTCCGAGCTGATCGCCCAGGAGCGCCGGCTCACGCTGCCGCACTTCTCCTACGACGACGCGTTCGCGCTCGGCAGCCTGCTGGTCGCGCTGGCCCGGGAGCGGCACGCCCCGGTCGCGATCGACATCCGGCGCGGCGCGCAGCAGCTCTTCCACGCGGCGCTGCCGGGTTCGAGCGCGGACAACGACGCGTGGATCGACCGCAAGCGCAAGGTCGTCGAGCGGTACGGCGAGAGCTCGTATCTGGTGGGCACCCGGTTCCGGGCGAAGGGCACGACGTTCGAGGAGTCCTCGCGCCTGGACCCGGACACGTACGCCGCGCACGGCGGTTCGTTCCCGATCGCGGTGGAGGGCGCGGGTGTGATCGGCACGGTCACGGTGTCGGGGCTGCCGCAGGCCGAGGACCACGCGATGGTGGTCGAGGCGCTGGAGCAGTTCACGGCGACGCGGGGCGCCTGAGGGACGTACGTACGGGGCAGGCCGGGGACCCGGTCACCGTGCCCCCGGCCCACTCGCTCCGGCTTACGCCCCCTTCAGCTCCTGCCGCTGCCGGCCGAGCCCCTCCACCTCCAGCTCCACCACATCGCCCGCCTTCAGGTACGGCTTCGGCTCGGGCTGCCCCATCGCGACCCCGGCCGGCGTACCGGTGTTGATCACGTCGCCCGGGTAGAGCGACATGAAGTGGCTGAGGTAGCGGACGACCTCGCCGACCGGGAAGATCTGCTCGGCGGTGGTGCCGTTCTGCTTCAGCTCGCCGTTGACCCAGAGCCGCAGCGGCAGGGCCTGCGGGTCGGGCACCTCGTCGGCGGTGACCAGCCAGGGGCCCAGCGGGTTGAACGTCTCGCAGTTCTTGCCCTTGTCCCAGGTGCCGCCGCGCTCGATCTGGAACTCGCGCTCGGAGACGTCGTGCGCGGTGGCGTACCCGGCGATGTGCGCGAGGCCCTCCTCGGCCGACTCCAGATAGCGGGCGGTGCGCCCGATGACGACGGCGAGCTCGACCTCCCAGTCGGTCTTGCGGCTGCCGCGCGGCACCAGGACCGTGTCGTCGGGCCCGACGACGGTGTCGGGAGCCTTGAAGAACAGGATGGGCTCCGCCGGGATCTCCGCACCCGTCTCGGCGGCGTGGTCGTGGTAGTTCAGCCCGATGCACACGATCTTGCCGATGCGGCCCAGCGGCGGGCCGATCCGCAGCCCCGTGGCGTCCAGGGCGGGCAGCACACCGGGCGCCTCGGCGGCCGCCCGTACCCGGGCGAGCGCGGAGGCGTCGGCGAGCAGCTCACCGTCGATGTCGGGGACGATCCCCGACAGATCACGCAGGGTCCCGTCGCGGTCGAGAAGTGCGGGGCGCTCGGCGCCCGCCGTACCGACTCGAAGCAGCTTCAACGGTCCAGCTCCTCTTGGTCGAGGTGGAGAGCCCTCCGGCGGGTTGCGGCCGGCGGAGGACTTGGCTGATCGTCCAAGAGATGCGGACACTCCGCAAGACCTCGTTCACACACTGGACCGGCGCATCGGCCGCGCCGATTACGCCGCCGTGGCCATGGCGCCCCCGCCGACCGGCATGTCGCGGTAGAGCCAGGCCCGCTCGATCGCGGTCCACGTGGTCGTGGTGACGACGTACAGGGCGGCGGCCAGCGGGACGACGGCGACGGTGATCAGAGTGAAGAAGGACAGCAGCGGCATGAGCTTCGTCATGGCGCCCATGCCCGGCACGGCCTGCCCGTCCGGGCCTGCGGCGGGCATCGTCGGGTTGGCGGCCATCTGCCGCTTGGTGCGTCCGTAGTTGAACGTGGCGACGGCGGTGACGATCGCGAAGAGCCCCAGGTAGACCCACCCCTGTCCGCCGAACATCCCGCCGTGCGCGAGCGCGTCGTGCCAGCGCCCGCCGAGCGGTGCGCCGAGCAGGTCGTGGCTGAGCAGCGCGTTGGGCTCGCCGCCGATCGAGCTGCTGGAGAACAGGTGGTAGAGCAGGAAGAACGCGGGCATCTGGAGCAGGCTCGGCAGGCAGCCGGAGAGCGGCGACACCTTCTCGGCGGCGTGCAGCTCCATGATCGCCTTCTGCATCCGCTCAGGATTCTTGCCGTGCTTCTTGCGGAGCTCGGCGATCTGCGGCTGGAGCCGGCTGCGGGCCTTCTGCCCGCGTGCGGCGGCCCGCGACAGAGGGTGGACGGCGAGCCGGACGAGCGCGGTGAACAGGATGATCGCGGCGGCGGTGGACGCGGTCTGGAAGAACGGTTCGAGCAGATCGGCGATGGAGCCGACCAGGTTCGCGAAGGCGGACATGAAGGCGGACATGGGTGAGCCCTCCGGGGGTCTCGTCGTGCCGGGAGGTACCTGTGCGGCCGGCGGACAGGTACGGGGTGATCACTCGGCAGGACGACCGGCGCGGGGCGCACCGCACGTACGACACGTACGACACGTACGAAAGGCGGTGCGGAGGTGCGCTACGCGGCGGCCGTCAGGAGGGCGTACCCGGGCGCTCGGGGCCTGGTGCGGCCCCGGGCGTCGGGGTCGCGTTGCGGGAGGAACGCGGTGCGTTGCTCCCGGTCCCTGATGGCCGTACGGACCCGGGTGCGGGGCACCGGGGGCGCGCAGCGGGCGCTGATGACGGAGCAGGCGAGGAGTGCGGAGCCGGCGGCCGCGGTGGCGGCGAGCGCGACGGCGGCGGAGAGGCTGCCGCCCTCGGCGAGGAGGACCTCGGTGAGGAAGAGGACGAGGAGTCCGGCGGGCCGGAGCAGCCGGGCGAAGGCGCGGCGCAGGGGGTTGGCGTCCCGCACGATATGCACCTCCCGTCCCTCGATCCGTCTCTCGAACCGTTCCTCGTACCGTTCCTGCGCACCGTTCGTCGAAGCGGACGGCACTCCATTCGTTATACAGGATGATCGGATGCGCCCCGGGCGGCCGGGACACACCAGGGAGGCTTCCGGGAAGCACCCGGGACGGATCGGCGGACACATCGGCGGGCGCATAGGCGGGCACGACGGCGGGCGCGACGGCCACGATCAGCCCGCTGAACGCGCCGCGCCCCGGTGTGCTGCTCACCGCGGGCGCATAGAGGTGAGCTTCCCCCAGACGACGAGCCGGTAGCGGGAGCTGAACTCGGGGGTGCAGGTGGTCAGGGTCAGGTAGTAGCCGGGCGCGCTGTAGCCGACGGACGTCGTGATGTTGCTGCGCGGCACGGGCGCGATGACCCCGCTGTCGGACGGGGCGGTCTGCGCGAGGCGTTTGTCGACGGTGTACGTGTAGACGGCGTCCCGGGTCTCGACGGTGATCCGGTCGCCGCTCCGCAGCCGGTCGATGCGCCGGAAGGGCTCGCCATGGGTGTTGCGGTGCCCGGCGAGCGCGAAGTTCCCGGCCTGCCCGGCCTGCGCGGTACGGGCGTAGTGCCCGACGTACCCCCGGTCGAGCACCCCGCCCTTGCTGGTGCCCTCGGCGACGGGGGCGGTGAGCCCGATCCGGGGGATGCGCAGCACGGCGTACGCCTGGTCCCAGCGGGGAGCGGTACGGGAACGGGCGAGGGCCGCCGGGCCGCCCGGCGCGCCCTCGGCCGCCCCATGACCGGAGGCAGAAGGACGAGGCCCCGCGCCCCGTACACCGCCACCGCCCCCCTCATCCTCACCCCCATCACCGCCCAGGTCCGCCTCAGGGGCGGGCTCTTCCCACTCCCGCTGGAGGCTCTGGACGGTGCGCCCGGCGTCGGCGCGGGCCTCGCGGTTGGTCCACCACAGCTGATGGGCGACGAGGAGGAGCAGCACGACGCCGAGGGTCACGACGCACTCGGCCGACACCCACAGCCCCCGGGCGAGAAGACGCGGGCCGCCGCCACGGCCGCGCAAGGCGGGCAGAACCCCGCGTCCCCCCACAGCTCCCCGCCGCCGCATCGAGTCACCCCTCCCGCGTCCCGCGTCCCGCTTCGTCGTCGCCCTTCACCACGTGGCAAGCACGGCGCACACGGTCCCGCACCGCAAGCGCACCACGCACCGCGCACCGCGCACGGCGCACGGCGCACGGCGCACACGGTAAGGACACGTCGCGCACGGTAGGGGCAAACCTCACAACTCTCCAGACTTCTCCCGTTTCTCATCCCCCGACCTCTTCTCCCCGCCGTCGCCGTCCGGCAGTACCGTGTGGTCCATGCGCCCCGACACGCCTGCCGACCACACCACCGAAGCCGAGCGTCTGCTCCGCACCGCGGCGCAGTACCCCGAGGACCACGAACCGCTGATCCTCCAGGCCGCGGCCCATCTGGAACTCGCGGGAGACCGCGCCCGCGCGAGCACGCTCTACGACGACCTGCTCGGGGCCCCCGAGTCCACCGTCGACAACCCGCACCTGATCAAGGCCCTGAAAGCGGCCAACCTCTGGGAGTACGGGCACGAGGCCGAGGCCCGGGCGATCATCGACGGCATCCGTGCCGCGGGCCCGCTGGACGCGGCGCCGTGGCAGGTGGCCGCGGAGACCCTGGAGGCGCACGACGAGTTGGAGTCGGCGCACGACTTCCTCTCGACCGCGCTGACCCTGCTGCTGGCCCCCGGCGAGGAAGTCCCCTATGCGACGCAGTCCCTGCTGACCGGCCGCCACCGGGTCCGCAGGCTGATGGGCCTGGACCACGACGAGTGGGACGAGCTGGCCGGCGCGCTGCACACGGCCCCGGTCCCCCTGGACGAACTCCACGACCCCAAGCGCCTGTGGTCGCTGGGCTCCTCGGACCCGGTCGAGCTGAAGGCCGAGATCACCCGCCTCCGCGCGGAGCTGGGCACCTACCGCACGGCCCTCTCGCGCCCGTTCCCGGTGGCCGTCCTGCACTGGCCCGCGCAGGAACTCCGCGAACTCCTGACGGCGTACCCGGCGTTGACCGAGGAGTACGTGGACCGCGCGACCCACCTGTCCCGCCTGGAGACCGCACTCCGCGACCTCCACGCCACGGGCACCCCGAACCTGGGCATCGTCACGGGCACGGTCCCCTCGTACGAGGCCTTCGCCGCCTCGGAAGCCGCCTCCCCGGCCGACCCGGGCCTCCTCCCCCAGTACGCCACCACCCTCGCCGCCCGAGGCCGCGCCACCCCTTGGCCCCCGTCGCGCACGGCCGCCTGCTGGTGCGGGTCGGGGGAGGCTTATGGGGGGTGCCACGGGGGGTGAGCCGCCCGGCACTTCGGCCGGATCTCAAGGCCCGGGACCACGCACGACGGATGCGGGGTTCCGGGCCGAGCCGTCCGAGGACCCGCCGACGGCAGGCCGGACGAAGCAGTTCACGCAACGATTCCCGAACGTCCGAGCCTTTCCCATACGATCACATTTCAACAATCGTCCCAGGGCCGACGTCCCCACACGGGCCCCGTCGCAGTGTGCGAGGAAATCTTCATGCCGCCCTATCAGCCCTCCGCGGACTGGCAGTACGAGATCCCGACGTCGGGGAGCAAGCGCCTGCCACCCGCGGCCCGTTACGTCGAGTCGCTGACGCACCAGGGATACGGCTTCGAGGCGGCCGTCGCCGACCTCGTCGACAACTCCATCGACGCGGGCGCCCGTAACGTCGTGGTCAGCTTCCTCAGGGACGACGCGCGGCTCGTGGGGCTGCTCGTGGTGGACGACGGCTCCGGCATGAACGACGAGGCGCTCGACACCGCCATGACGGTCGGCGGACGCCAGGAGTACGGGGACAGCGCGCTCGGCCACTTCGGCGCCGGTCTCAAGGCGGCCTCGCTGTCGCACGCCGACTCCCTCACCGTGATCAGCCGCACCAAGCGCAGTCCGTCGACCGGACGCCGCTGGCTGACGGCCCGTGCGCGGGCCGACTTCACGTGCGACATCGTGGACCCCCGCTACTGTCAGGCGCTCGTCGACCGCTACGACGGCCTGATCGAATGGCACGGCACGATCGTCCGTTGGGACCGGGTCCGGGCCTTCGAGACGATCACCACCGGTCAGGCCGACCGTTTCCTGAACGACGCCATCGAGAAGCTGGAGACCCACCTTGGGCTCCACCTCCATCGCTTCCTGGCCCGCGACGACTTCAACGTCGACATCGTCGTCGAGGATGTGACGACGCGGGAGGAGCTCGATCACCGGGGCGTCGAGCCGATCGACCCGTTCGGCTACCGGGTCTCCGGCCGGCCCGGCTACCCACGCACCTTCACCGCCCCGGTGGAGGGTGTCGGCGAGGTCGCGCTGACCGCCCACATCTGGCAGCCGAAGTCGCCGTTGGTGAGCTTCCGGGGCATCGGCCCGCTCGCCGAGCGCCAGGGGTTCTACCTCTACCGCAACGACCGGCTCGTCCAGGCGGGCGGCTGGAACAACACCCGCAGCCCCGAGGGCCACCTCGCCCTCGCCCGTATCGCCGTCGATCTGCCCGCCGAGGCGAACGACGTCTTCAGCCTCACGGTCAAGAAGGACGGCGTGACCGTCACCCCGGCCTTCGCCCGCGGCCTGGAACAGGCGACGGACGGCGCCGGGAACGACTTCGCGGCCTACGTCAAGGAAGCGGTGGCGACGTACCGGGAAGCGGCCCGGCGCGCCACCGAGCCCCAGCGCAAGGCGGTCCTCCCGGCGGGCAAGGGTCTGGACCCACGGCTGAAGCGGACACTGCGCGACGAACTGCCCGAGCTGGAGGGCGAGGACCCGATCACGTTCCGCTGGGACAGCCTGCACTCCGACCTGTTCTTCGAACTCGACCGCGAGGAACGGGTGGTGAAGCTCAACAAGGAGTACCGCCAGGTCTTCAACGGCGGGCGCCGGGGCGGCCTGAACGACGCCCCGGTGGTGAAGAGCATGCTCTACCTCATGGTCAACGAGATCTTCCAGAAGGAACGGGTCCGGGCCACCCACCTCGACAACATCGCCCTGTGGAACAGCGTCCTGGTGACGGCCGCGCGCTGCGAACTCGCGCGCTGACCGCTTCCCGTCCGAGCCGCACCCGCGCCCCCGCCCCCGCCCTCGCCCGAGGAAGAGATCCGCCATATGTCCGACCACCTGCTCCATCTCCACGGAGACGTTCTCGCCGCGATGCGCCGGGGGCCCAGGAACTTCGCCAAGCTGGCCTTCGCCCTCTCCGAGGACGACGAACCGGCCGACACGGAGCTGGGCGGCTTCCGGGACCGCATCACGGGCGCGGGCCCCGGCGACGAACTGACGGCGCTGTGGAACCGGACGCTGACCGGCTGGGATCTGGCGGAGCGGGCGGACTGGTCGACGGCCCCGTCCCGTACGGACGAGCGGCGCGCGGACGCCTACGACCGCCTCGGCTTCGACGCCGGCCTGCGCAAGGTGCTGGACCACGCGGTCCCGGTCTTCAAGGAGCCCGGCCCCACGATCATCAGCACCACGCCGACGTCGTGGTACTCCCGCGACACGGCCGCGGTCCGGTCCTTCTACTGGACCGCGTACGAACAACTTTTGCGCCGCAAGGGCTGGTCGGACGCCGCGGTGGCCGGGCTCGACGAGGCGAGCCACGCCGTGGTCGAACGGCTCGCGGACCCGACGCGCCCCGACGCCTACGGCGCCCGGGGCCTGGTCGTCGGTTACGTCCAGTCCGGCAAGACCGCCAACTTCACGGGCGTCACGGCCAAGGCGATCGACGCGGGCTACCGCCTCGTCATCGTCCTCGGCGGCACCCTGAACCTGTTGCGCGGACAGACCCAGCGTCGCCTGGACATGGAGCTGATCGGCCAGGAGAACATCCTGCGCGGCGCGGACCCCTCCGACCCGGAGGCCCTGATCGGCGTCGACTACCAGGACGACGAGGACTGGCCGGGGAAGTTCGTGAGCCACCACGGCCGCCCGTCCACGCTCGGTGCCTTCGACATCGAGCGCCTCACCACCCGGGACGACGACTACAAGAGCCTGGCCACCGGGATCCGCGCCCTCGAATTCGACAAGCAGGTCCGCACCCAGCCGCTGTACGCGCCGGACAACCTCCACCGCGCGGCCGCCCGGGTGATGGTGGTGAAGAAGAACAAGTCCGTCCTGAGCAAGCTCATCAAGGACCTCAAGAAGATCGGCGGCCCGCTGCTCTCCGAGATCCCGACGCTGATCATCGACGACGAGTCGGACCAGGCGTCCGTCAACACGACGGACCCGAAGAAGTGGGAGGAGGGCAAGGTCACCCGTACGGCGATCAACGGCCAGATCTCCCAGTTGCTCGGACTCCTCCCCCGCGCCCAGTACGTCGGGTACACCGCGACGCCGTTCGCCAACGTCTTCGTCGACCCGGGCGACGGCGACGACATCTTCCCGCGCGACTTCCTCATCTCCCTGCCGCGCCCGACCGGTTACATGGGCGTCCAGGACTTCCACGACCTGGACCGCACCGACGAGTCGGCCGTCGGGAGCGCCGAGCAGGCGCACGTACGCGGCATCTACGACGACGCCCACGGCGACCGGCTCGCGGAGGCCCTCGACGCCTTCGTCCTCACGGGCGCCCTCAAGCTGTACCGCGCGGCCCACGGCGTCCCCGAGAGCCACTTCCGGCACCACACGATGCTGGTCCACGAGTCCGTACGCATGGCCGAACACGCGGCCCTCGCCCTGCGGATCAGCTCGCTGTGGCACCGGGCCGCCTACACGAGCCACGAGGGCCATGCCCGCCTGGCGGCCCTCTTCACCTCGGACTTCCAGCCCTTCGCCGACGACGGACTGCCCACGCCCGCGTCGTACGAGGAACTGCGGCCGCACGTCTCCCGCGCCCGCCAGCTGATCAACTCGGGCGGAACGCCGGTGCTCGTCGTCAACGGCGACACCGAACGCGACTACGACCAGCCCGACCTGGACTTCGACCGCACCCCGAACGTCTGGAAGATCCTCGTCGGCGGTACGAAGCTCTCGCGCGGCTTCACGGTCGAGGGCCTGACGGTGACGTACTACCGCCGCAGGACCCAGCAGGCCGACACCCTGATGCAGATGGGCCGCTGGTTCGGATTCCGCCCCGGCTACCGCGATCTGGTACGCCTCTACATCGGCCGCGCGGAACCGGCGGGCAGAACCAGAACGGTCGACCTGTACGAGGCGTTCGAGGCGATCTGCCGCGACGAGGAGACGTTCCGCGCCCAGCTCACCCGCTACGCCACCCTGATCGACGGCAAGCCCCAGGTGACCCCGGCCCAGATCCCGCCCCTGGTCTCCCAGCACCTCTCCTGGCTGAAGCCGTCCGCCCGCAACAAGATGTTCAACGCGGAACTGGTGGAGATCCGCTCCCCGGGCGAATGGGTCGAACCGACGGCGTACCCGACGGCCCCGGCGGACCTGCGCCACAACGCGGAGGTGTGGCGGCCGGTGCTGGCGTCGCTGGATCCCGACCCCCGAGTCTTCGTCACCCTGTCCGACGGAGACCAGGGCAGTTACACCCGCTATCCGGCCAGAACGGCCGTACTCAGCCACAGTCGCTTGCTCGGCATCATGCGGGAACTAGCCTGGGGCAGGCCCGATCTGCTCGCCCCGCACCTGGAGTACCTGAGCGATGCCAGCGACGCCGGCTGCGCGACAGACGACTGGGTTCTGATCCTTCCCCAGACCTCCGGCGTCACCAGTGTCCGGGCGGAGATGCCGGGTACCGAGCCGCTCACTCTCGTACAGCGCAAGCGCAATGCGCTGGGAGTGTTCAACCGCATCTCCGGTGTCTCTCACCGTCAGTCCGCTGAACGGATCGCCGGCCGGCGGCCGCTCTGTGACGACGACCCGTTCGCCACCCAGCTCCACCAGCCACGGCGAGGGGCGCTGCTTCTCTACCCAACGGTGGACCCCTCGCTCGGAGCCCCGGCGAACCTGGTCACGCATGGAGCCATCGATCCGGCCAAGGTGGTGATGGCAGCAGCGTTGATCCCCGCTGCTGGATCCCAGGGCAAGCAGGAGACCGGTGTCCGGTTCCGGGCCATCGACTCATCGCGGCCGGGTGAGGCTGTCATCAACACCGTGAGATAACAGTCCAGACGCCAAGGAGATACCCAGCACAGCAGGAGCGGCAGCATGGCGAAACTCGTTCTTCCCGATCTGGGAGAAGCCTGCACAAACCCGAAGAAGTCTCTGCATCCGCTTGTCTCGCCAGAAGAGGACACAGAGCTCCAGTCGGTGCTGGGCTGGTTCCACAGTCATCCTGTCGCCGAGCTGTACACGGAGGCGATCAGGAACGCGATCGACTACGTGCTCGACGGCGGGCGCACAGGACGCTTCGACCTGATGTTGCCGACAGTCCATTCCGGTGAGCGCGCTTCGGTCGGCGCGAAGCTGGAGTACGAAGTCCTGCGGGTCTTCGGCCTGCCCAAGGTCAAGCCGCTGGACACGCTGGTCAACGACGTCCCTGTGGACATCAAGGCCACCATCACGAGCAATTGGACTATTCCCTCAGAGGCTCACTGCCAGTTGTGTCTCTGCACGCAGATACAGCTGTCGAAGAACCGGCACCGGACTCTGCTGGTCCGCACACACACCTCCTGGCTTCAGCACGGGGAGAACAAAGACGGAAAGCGAGGCCTGGCGGCCCAGGCGCGCGACCAGTGGAGCGTCCCGGTATACGACTGGACGCCGCTTCCGGTTAATCCACTCCGCTATCTCACCGAGGAACAGGCTGCCGAGGTTCTTGCCGAACGGCCCGGGCAGGTAAGACGTCTGGTCAAGATGTTTCAGTATCTTGAAGGCCACGTCATTCCGCGTAACGTTATTCTGACCGTCGGGGCAGGGAAACACGACCCGATGCGACGCGCGAGACAAGCCCGTGATTCCGCCAGGCAAGCGGGCCTGGACCTCCTGTGCGGCGATTCAACGGAATGGCGCGATGCGGCGGCGGCTCGCGGCTACACGATCCGTCCGGGAGAGTGGATCGCGTTGCGGCGCGAGGAGCAGACTCAGGATCAGCATTCCGCTTCAGCGACCCCCGAGGCGGCCCCCAACGAAACCGAGGAGGAATGACCCCTGTTGTCCACGCCAGATGAATGGACACCCCCAGAGGGTTCATGGGCGTCGTCGGCCGCACGACGGCGGAACATGCAGGCGATCCGGAGCAGGGACACGAAGCCGGAACGCCTGATCCGCAGGCTCGTTCACGCGAACGGCCTGCGCTATCGGGTGGCCGCAAGGCCCTTGCCGGGCCTTTGCCGGACCGCTGACCTGGTCTTCCGTCCGGCGAAGGTGGCCGTATTCATCGACGGCTGTTATTGGCACGGCTGCCCGGAACACTACGTTTCCCCCAAGACCAACCCGGGTTACTGGTCAGAGAAGGTAGCCAGGAACGTAGCCCGTGACCGGGACACTGACGAACGGCTCGCCGCTGCCGGCTGGCTCGTCCTGCGGTTCTGGGAGCATCAGAGCTCAGACGCCTGCGCCCTGTCGATCATCAGAGCTGTCCGCGAGCGACGGACCGACCTGCCCGGGTAGCGGTTTCTGCAGCGGTGCGGCATTCAGCGCGTCTCGCTCGTCGGCCGCGCGCAGCACATCCGCGATGGCCTGGCCTACGGCGGCGGCGACAGGCGGCGGGAAGGCGTTTCCGACCTGCCGGTACTGGGCGGTCTTTCCGCCCGTGAACTCCCAGTCCGCCGGGAACCCTTGAATAATTGCCGCTTGCTCCACGGTCAGCATGGGGCCCTTCTCTCCGAACAGATCGCGCCCCTGACTCTTCTTCGCTACTCCTTGTTCGTGATTGTTCGCCACGCCCATACCGGAGACTCCGAGAGTGTCCCAGGCGGCCTTGGCCCTGCTGGGGCCGAGGTCAGCACCACCGTGCTTCTTAGACCCTCCGACCAGAGTCGGAGCGATTCCCCCGTCCTTCTTCTCCAGGGCGGCCTTGGATGCCTTCCGCAACCATCGATCGAGTGACTTACGAGCCAGTTCCCCTACCTTCCCATCCACCGAAAGATAGGGGTCATAACGCTCCTGCATACTCTTCTTCAAAGCATCAAATACACTGCACACGCCACCCGCAGGGGTGGGCCAAACGAACTTGATATCACCCAGCACATCTTTGCGGATAGCTACAAGTACTGCTCGCGGACGCAATTGAGGTACACCGAAGTCGCTAGCTTCCAGGACTTCCCATTCACAGATTTCGTAGCCCATGCCAGCGAAATCTTCCTCAATCCCTGTTTCCGGCCTCTTCGCCCGGCCGCCCGCAAGGCGCGCCTCAATATAGGTCCGGTAGTCCACAAACTTTGCGTCCTTGATCCCACGGACGTTTTCAATCATCACCGCTTTAGGGTGCAGCTCGTCAACCAGTGCCAGCATCCGCGGGAAGAGATCCCTCTCATCATCCTTCCCCAGTTGCTTCCCAGCATGCGAGAAAGGGGGGCAGGGAACGCCACCCGCAAGGAGGTCAAGGTCGCCGCGCCGCAGCTGCCGCCCAAGGAATTTGACCGGCTTCTTGAGACTGGAGTCGGGGTGCTCGTCTGACGGAATAGGACGGAAATTATTGACGTCATCAGAAATGACATCGCAGTATTGCCGCTCCCAGCTCCAGTTCCGCAGGTGCTTGATGTTCCATTCCAGCGTCTCCACGGCATGCTTGTCGATCTCGACGAGCGCGAGATGCTTGAAACCTGCCTGGTGGAGGCCGATGGCCTGTCCGCCGGCCCCTGCGCAGATCTCGATGGAGATGAGCGGACGATCTTTAGGGGCCACGGGGCGCCTCCTGGTGCGACTGATACAGACACGCAAGTGTCGCATCCGCCAGTGACACCAGGGGCCCCCATAGACGAGCCCCGTCCCTTGCGACCCGTTCAGCTCTCCATCAGGCCCCGCAGGTCGTTCTTCATCTCATCCCTGAGCACAGCAGGCAGCTGCCTGTACATACCCCAGGCACGGTCTACAGGCCGCAGGGGCCTGGCATCAGCCCCCATCCACTCCAGCAGTTCGCGCTTCTGCGCGAGCGGAAGCGCCTTGATCCGGGTCCACACCTGGCCAGCATCCATCTGCACGCCAGTGAGGTTCTTGACCAGCTCGTTACACCGGGCGCACTCGGTGAGGAGGTCCTCAGCTCCTGCGGAGCTGCCCGAAGCGTGCGGATTCACATGCCCGAGAGTGAGCCGGGCCGCGGAACCCGGTTCGCCCGGATAGGCCTCGGCCGCACCGACCCCACAGCGCCGGCACCGGTGAAGATCCCGCTCAAGCACGAACCGCCTCGTCTTCGCGCTGATCTGCCGCAGACCGGCCGCCCGGTGCTCCTTCTCCCAGACCGGTGCCCCGATCGCCTCAAGGAAGAGCTGGTCAGGCTGAAGACTGGGCTTGTCGAGATTCGTCCTGATCACCCAGCCAGCGGGCCGGAGATCGCGCATCCTGCGGTCGACCTGCTCAGCGCCAGTGATCGCGATACGCAGCGCCGCCTTCGAGAAGGTGTTGCCGACGCCGACCTCGTCCCGCAGCCAGAGGGCCACCCGGACCCTCGTACCAAGCGCTCCGTCGCGCCAGTCCAGACCATCAGATGCCACTAGATATCCACCTAATCAATTCGAACGTACGAATGAAACATGACTCTTTCGAGTGGCGAGATTACCTTGCCGCCACTTGCCGCGGCAAGTGGCGGCAAGCTCGTGCTGAACAGAGCTCTGCTCGTCACCCGAAGATCGGAACCACATGACCAGGACTGCTGACCCAGGCCTGCCGCCTGCCGCGACCAGCTGCGTCGAAATCTGCGCCGGAGCAGGAGGCCAGGCCTTGGGACTCCACCGTGCGGGCTTCGAGCACACGGCTCTCGTCGAGCTGGACCCTGACGCGGCACAGACGCTCCGGTTGAACCGGCCCAGCTGGAACGTCGCTCAATCCGATGTCCGTGACATCTCCGCGAAAGACCTCGCCATGAACGGCCAAGAGGTCGGATTGCTGGCAGCAGGAGTGCCGTGTCCGCCCTTCTCGCTGGCGGGTGAGCAGCTGGGGCCCGCGGACGAACGGGACCTGTTCCCCGACCTGCTCCGGCTCGCCGCTGAGCTTCGCCCACGTGCGGTGATGGTGGAGAACGTCAAGGGCATCCTTCAGGCGAAGTTCGCCGGCTATCGCGCGGAAGTGATCAGCGTACTGACCCGCCTGGGCTACACGGCCGACTGGCGGCTCCTGCGCGCCTGCGACTACGAGGTTCCACAGTTGCGGCCCCGTGCTGTCCTGGTGGCGATGCGCCCGGATGTGTTCCAGCGGTTCCGCTGGCCCTCCCCGACCAGCAGCGCCGAGACAGCGCCCGCGGTGGGCAGCGTCCTCTACGAGTCGATGGCTTCCGACGGCTGGGAACTGGCCCGGCAGTGGGCCGACGGTGCGATGACCATCGCACCGACCCTCTGCGGAGGCTCCCGCAAGCATGGAGGCGCTGACCTCGGGCCGTCTCGCGCCAGAAAGGCATGGGCACAGCTCGGTGTGAACGGATCCAGCGTCGCCGATGAACCCCCGCAGCCGGGGGCGGCGCTTCCCGTCCGGCTCACCATTCGGCATATGGCCTTGCTGCAGGGGTTCCCAGACGACTGGCATTTCGCCGGGAACAAGACCTCCGTCTACCGCCAGGTGGGCAATGCCTTCCCGCCGCCTGTGGCGGAAGCGGTAGGCCGAAGCCTGGCCGCCGCCCTTGATCAGACCGCCACCGCTTCGCGATCCTGCATGCCCCAGACCCCACGGCTGCCACATGACCCGCCGGGCAGCACGCTCTTCCCGCCTTCCATGATCAAGCCGGGCTTCAATGCCTGAGGCGGCACGACCAGCCGTGCTGACTCCCACCTGCCGCAAGATGACCGGTCATACGGAACCGCCGAGCTCAGCCACGACCGGCTGACGGTGGCGACGCTCAGCGCGGCCCCGCGCTCGCCTACAAGGACAGCGCCCATGATCCATCCAGGGTCAGCGCTCATCACCTCACTTTCATGACGAGTCAGGTGGACGACGAGGCGGGTCGGATCCGTCGTCGCCTTCACTTCAAGATGTATTTGCTCGTCAGACGGGGTCAGGGCGCCGATGTCGTAGCCAAAGGCATCTGACACCGCTGAAACGTGCTCCACCGCCGTCATGCCCTCTTCCCGCAGAAGCGCAAGCAGGCATCTCTCCCCCGCGGAGCCGATCGCTTTCCTCCTTTCGTCATCAGCCGCATTCCATAAGACGCGGGGAACGAGGGCGCTGTTCAGCGGAAGGCGTTCCCCGACATCTACGACCGGACGGCCTGCTGCGGTGATCAGATCCGTTCGGCGCAGCCATTCCAGACCCTCGGCGTACTGAACAGGGGTGAGATCCGCGTAGCGAGGGTGATGGGTGAAGAGCGTGCGCACCCGGGGAACGTCGGCAACCCGCAGATACTTCAGCCAGCGCAGGGCCGCCTCGCGGGTGCCGTCACCGGGCAGCGACGGCATCGACATGCCTCAGCAGCGCTCGCACGTCCGCCATGTCCATACCTCCAGCGACCGGAGCCTCCTCCTGGAGGTCAGCGAGCTGCTGGACAGATGGGTCATCAAGGATCCTGCCCATGAACTCCAGCTTCTGTTCGAGGCGCAGAGCGACCACCTCATCTACCGTTCCGCGCGAAGCCAGCACCGTGACGTTGGTTTCCGTGCCTGGCGCGAGCCCGAGCCGGTGGATACGGTCCAGGCTCTGCAGGAACCGGCCCGCCATGAAATCCCGGTCCACGTAGACCGCGTCGTGGCAGACATGGTGAAGGCTGATTCCCTCCCCCAGGGTTGCCGGGTTGGACAGCAGCACCGAACAGTCAGGGTCCTCACGGAAGCGGCGGATCTCCTCCGCCCGGTCGGGAGTTCCTCCGTGCACCACGGCCGGCTGGTAGCCCGCGAACATCCGCTCCATGGTGCTGAGGCTGCGTACGAACGTCGTCCAGACCAGCGTCTTCCGCCCTTGCTCAGCGTTGGCCGCGACGATGCTGAGCGCCTCCTGGTACTTCGGGGACAACTCGTAGCTGGGGAGGTCTCTCATCAGGGTGTAGAGAGAGTCCCCGTGCGGGACATCCAGCGGGGGCACCTGATAGGTCAGCGGTTCGTACCGGCTGGTGCCCTCAGCGAGCAGTGCGGGACTCGTCGCCGCCATCAGAAGCCGCAGCATGGCCTTGCCCAGGGCGTCGAAGTCATCGCGCGCCGCTTCGGCGCGAGCCGAATACCGCCCCACAAGTGCGTCGTAGATCTCCTGATGCAGGCTGGGCATGTCGACGTACCGGATCTTCGGGTCGAAGGGCGGCAGTCCGAGTTCCGATTTCGTGGTGCGGGTGAACAGCGGGCGCAGCACCTGGCTCGCGTACGCCAGGTCGCCGCCGGCCACAGCGCCTGTGACGACGCGGCGACCGTGTCCAGGCCAGACGAAGGAGAGCAGGTTCTCCAGGTCCCGGGCGCCGTTGGGCGCCGGTGTACCTGTCAGGATGAGGCGGCGCCTGCTGAGCGGGCCGAGCGCCATGCAGGCGGAACCGTAGATGCCCCGCGTTCCCAGCTTCATGCGGTGCGCCTCGTCCAGGATCACCATGGACGGCGTCGCTCGCAGCCAGGAAGCCAGCGCTGCCAGCGAACGGTCGAGCCGCTCATAGTTGATCACCATGATCTCCGCGGTGGCATCGGGGCTGCTGCCCATCACGCCGAAACGGAGCGGCTCCTTGAAGCAGACAGAGTTCTCGAACTCCCATGATTCATAAGCCGATTTAGGGCTCACAACAAGCAGCCTGAAGGCTTCTCCGCGCTCTCGCATCGCGGCGAAGACCGCCAGCCCCACCCGGGTCTTGCCGGCCCCCGGCACACTGAAGTTCGCCCCGTGGCGGAGGGACAGCAGCCGGGCGATGTCACGCTGCTGGAAGTCAGTGAGGGGCGCGTCCCACTCGGCTCCGAGAAGTCCCGCGATCTCCTCCTGAGTGACGGTCTGGCGGGAGCCGTCGTCGTCCCCCTCCAGCTGACGCTGGGCCGCGTCCGCATCATCCAGAACCCCACCGACCAGCTGGGCGAGTTCGTCGTCCCACTCGACGTCCTCAGGCGACGGCCAGGTCCCGAGTTCGCCAATGCCGACCAGGAACGCCTCAAGCTCGATTTCCGCGGACAGCGGGCTCCGCTGCCCGCCGCCGGGGAACCGGGCAGTCAGCTGGGCAAGGTCAGACTGGCGCCCCTCTTGAGCGCGGAGGACCGCCCGCGTGCGGGTTACGTCGAAGGCGATCCGCAAAGACGGTTCTCCCTGGCCTGTCACGCCCCGTCCTCCTTGCGTGCTGCGTCGAGCAGCCAGGTGACCCCGTCCCCGGGTTCCTTGATACTGCGGGCCGCCTCCGCTGCCAGCTTGCCCAGGCTCTCGCGCAGCTTGAGTACCGCTTCGTCGAAGATCTCCTCGTCAAGGCTCCGTGACGCGCGGGAGAGAACCAGGTCGGTGATGCACTGATCGATATCGTGGCAGGCATCCACAATCCGGTCAGGCGCTGCCTGCTTCCTCTTCCGGACCCGGGCGTCCTTTCCCGCAGGTTCCAGCGCCTCTTCAACCGCCGCTTTCACCGCCGTGATGGTTCTGGCAGCCTCGCTGACCTGTTCCAGCGATGCACTGTCGCCAGCAGCCTCCACCGCCTTCACCCTGAGAACGGAGTCGGTGAGCGCCCGCGCCTCAGCGACCTTGGGGTCGGCGGCGCGGACCGTACGGTTCAGCCCCGGGATCGCCACCGTCGCGGCAGGAGCGGCAGCCGGCGCCTGAGACCTGACGGCCTCGGGGAGACGGGTATCGAGGTACCGCGACTTGAAGTCCGGTTCGATAAGCCGCACATCAGTCTTCGAGAATCCGAGAATGATCGCGGTCAGCCGGCTCTCCTTCATCAGGTCAGCCTTCTCCTGGCTGGACGCCGACTCCTTCACCCATCGCCGGTGAAGCTCCTTGAGCTTCTCCTGGTGATCCTCGAAGTCGAGCAGGCGCAGCTGCGCACCGCCGGTAATGCTTCGCTCGACCAGGTCGTTGAGTGTCGCGAGAATCCACTGGTCCTGCTCGCAGACGCGCGCGGTGGTCCGGAATTCCCGGGCGATGTCGGCTACCGTGCGGCCGAGACTGAGCTGCTCCTGGATAGCCAGCAGGCGGTTGATGTAGGAGTAGTCCCGCCGATGGTCCTTACGCAGCTGAAGCGCCAGCTCGACCCGGTTGATGTCATCCCACGTGCAGGAGGACGGAAGAACTCCGACGCGGATGTTGGGTTCGCCCAGGTCCTTGAGCGCGGCGCGCCGGGTGTTGCCGTTAACGAGGATGCCGTCCCGCGTAATGAGCCCGGGGTCGTTCTGTTTGAAATCGCGAAGGCTCTCCAGGAGGGTGTCGAAGTCAGGATCCTGCTTGGACGGGTCGGACGGAAGCGCCCTCAGCAAGTAGTGGAGGTAGTCCTGGCTGTCCGTGCTGAACGCATCCTCGTCCAGGCCTCGGTCTCGAACCGGGTCGTGGCTACGCTGGGCACGGATCCGGTGCGTTCCCGGGTTGTAGTACAGCGCGCTCACCGGCATATCGATAACTTCAACCTGAATCGGCTGGCCCCGCCATTCGATACGGAGCGTCTCCTGAACGCCGCCGGCATCTTGGAGCTCCTTCAGGCGGTGCTCCACCAGATCTTGGTTCTCGGCGGCCAGTGGCGGGCGCCCGAAGTCTTTACTCATCGTCAGTTCTCCTTCAGTGCTGAGAGAAAGCAGCTCAGGCGCCGGCCAGTGCGGCAGCATCGGCCGTTCGCCATCCGTCACGTACGGGTGGGCCGGCTAGGACAGAGCCTCACGGAACTTGGCCCGCGACTCAGCCGGAAGCGTCCGATAGACGGCCCAAAGCTCTTCAGCGGCGCTGAACTCGCGCTTGTCCTGGTCGATCCAGCGCAGGAGAAGGCCACGTTCCAGTGATCCGAGGCGGGTCGCGCGGCCGAGAATCGCGCTCAGATCGGCTGCCTGTCCCCGGCCACCGACACGGCACCGGTTGCATTCCGCGACCAACTCGACCAGCTCGCCGCCGGCCGGCTGCTTCACCGCCCTCCGGGCGATGTCCAGCTGCGCGGCTTCGTAGCTGCCGGCGTACGTCTCTCCGGGGGCGATTCCGCAGGACCGGCACAGGTGTCCGTCACGTGCCAGGACGTCCCGGCGCTGCGTCTGCGTGATGGAGGCTGCGGACTTCGCCGCCTTGCCCGGTTCCCAGACCGGCAGCCCCTGTTTCACGAAGCGCTGCTCGTGCTGCCCCAGGGCCGCGTCCTCACGGTTGGTGTCGATCTGCCAGCCGTGGTCACGAAGGTCGCGCACCCGGCGGTCAGCCTGGCTCACACCCGGAAACGCGCCCTTTACGTCCTCCTTCGTGAAGACGTTGCCCTCGCCTACGACAGTCACCAGCCACAAGGCTGCGCGCTTCATGGTGCCGAACTTGGCGTCCGTCCACGACGGCAGAGTCATCCGGGTCTCCTCGCTTCAGACTTCAGGTACTCAGCAGGCTTCAAGGCCGCAGCGGTTGTCCGCGACGGTCTTTGTGGGAAACACCCTCGTCGTTGAGGGCTCCCAAGCGCCAGCCCTGAGGAGGTTTCGAGGGCGGATGGAAAACCCGCTGCGCTTCCCCGGCTACGTCCCAGCACGGAGAATCACAATGACCTGTTTGATTGCTGGCCCAGCTCGCACCCCTTGAGGAGCAGAGGTTGCCGAAGAAAACCCACAAGTGGAAAGAGCTGCCCGGCTGGGTTCCTCTCGCTCACCGCGCTTTCGTTCTGCGGTTGCGAGAGCTACGCGAGGTCAGCGACCGGACACAGGCGCAGATCGCTCAAGACATCTACCTGGCTCCCACATCGCTCTCGAACCACTTCAACGGCGGCCGGATCCCCGAAGCCAGGCATGTCGAAAAGCTCTACAAGATCCTCCGCGACGAGGCGGCCATGGCATCAAGGCCTATGCCCTGCTCATTGGCCTCGCTGCTGGAACTCCGCACCAAAGCCCTGGTGAAGCACTGCGACTGCTGCTCCGCCCGTTCGCCCGAAGGCACTGCTGCCGTCCCTGAGCCCCAGCCGACGGCGGCGGGTTCGCCGGCCCCCAAGCGCATTCGCCGCCGACCGCGCCGACTTCGCGTCCGGCTCACGACTCGGCACCGCGGCATTCCGCGGGCACCGGCACAAGCAGAGGTGCCGGTCCCCCTCCGAGAGGGGGACCGGCACCTCACCACACCTGCTGATGCCGCCTGGCCTGAGATCAGGACGCTCGCCGAGACCCTGGCTACCGGCCGGTCGAGAGACGCCGACATCATGATGTGGAGCGCCGCGACCACGCTGTCTGCCCGCAATGTCCAGGTCTTCGTCGCTCAATGCCGAGCGGTCGGCCTGGAGGAAGCAGCCGATCAAGTGATCACGAACGCGGCCCGGCGCGACGCACAGGCGGTACTCAATATCGCGTCCGCACTCCACAACAGCGAGCAGTACGCAGACGTCGGCCTCCTGCTTGCTGCGGCGGCTCAGGAAGAGCCGTCCTGACTCCCCCTCACGTCAGGCTGCCTCGGCTTCGTAGTGCATCTGAGCACGGCCAAGGGCACCATCCGGGTCCCCTCCCTGGACAGCAAGCCAATGGAGCAGGTCGGTGATGACGTCGGTGACCGTCTCGTCAAGCGCAGCGGGATCGAGTCCCGGCGTGCCGCTGGGCTGGCGGTACGCCGACAGCGCCGCGGCCGCACGTCCTATGCGGCCCTCGCGCTCCGCCGGCTTCAAGGAGAGCTCACACCAGATGACTTTCCCGGTTGCCGTGCGGGCCGAACCCCAGTCGTGCGCCATCGCGGCGATGAGGTGCAGGCCTCTGCCGCACTCATCGCTGTCCGCACAGGCCTCAGCCAAAGGAGTCGGCAGAGCACGGCTCCGGTCGTGGACCTCAAGCCGGACACGCCCCTCCCTCAGTTCAAGCACGAGAGAGGCGGCAACGTCCCGGCCAACATGCTTGATGACGTTGGCCCCCAGCTCGGTTGCGACGAGCTCGGCCTCCTCCGTGACGGCTAACGCACCCCAGCATCCGAGCTGAGATCTCACCGCCCGCCGCAGCTCGGAAAGCTGGGCCGGCGCCGCTTCGAACGGCACCACATACCGAGGACATGCTTCCTTGCTCTCACAGCAGCACATGCCGACTCTCCCCTCGCGCCATGACGGAGCTGCGCCCACCGCATCCGGACGGCGACGCTGCGTAGCGCTCCGATGGAGAGTATGACAGCGAGAAGTCTCACCATGTAACTTCTCACGCTCCTCGATCGAGTGAATCAACCGTGCCTAACCTCGCCTGGCTTTAGCCTTGTTGCACGCCCAGACCGCAATGCGCAGCTAGGGAAAGAGCCTTCGATGCCCGTCAGAACGACCACCACGCGTCGCCGTCAGCTCGGCGCGATGATGCGGAAGCTGCGAGCGAGCAAAGGCATGACCCTTGAGGAAGCCGGCCGGCTCGTGGGCGTATCGAAAGCCACCGTCAGTCGGTACGAAACGCAGGAGGGCCCCGTGAAGTGGCCCATCGTCGACGCCCTGTGCCGGCAGTACGACGCGACGGAAGCCGAGCGATGCACGGTCGTAGCTCTCGCCAAGGACGCGAAACAGCAGGGCTGGTGGGGGCCGTTCAGCGACTCCATCCCCGCCGACATGAACCTTCTCCTCACGCTTGAGGACGAGGCCGTGCGCGAGGATCACTTCTCCTGCATGTACGTACCAGGGCTCCTGCAAACGCGGGGATACAGCACCGCGATCCAGCAGGCCAATGAGATGCGCTTGGCGCCAGAGGAAGTCGAACGGCTCGTCGACATCCGCATGAGGCGCCAGGAGATCCTTACCCGTGAACGCCCTCCTCATCTCTGGGCCATCCTGGACGAGTCAGTCATTCGACGGGTAGTCGGGTCGCCCGCGATCATGCGAGAGCAGCTCGGCCAGCTCCTCCGGGCGAACGAGTCGCCCGGTATCACTCTCCAGGTCCTCCCGTTCTCCAAGGGGGCACACGCGGCGGCCCTGGGAAGCTTCGTCATCCTGGGAGGGGTGGAACCCTCGCTTGATGTCGTCTACGTAGACCTTCATGTCGGCTCCGTTTTCATGGAGAAGATCCACGAACTCGACCGGTACCGCCTCGCGTTCGACTACCTGCGCGCACAGGCATTGGACATGGCCGCGTCATCAGCCATGATCGAACGTGTCTGCAAGGAGATCTGAAGAATGCCTTCCACCTCGTCCAGCAAAATCCCGAGCTGGTTCAAGTCCTCCTACAGCGGGGGCAATGCCACCGAGTGCGTAGAGGCCGCTCGCCTCAGCAACTCGACTGCGATACGCGACTCAAAAGCCACGGGGGCGGGCTCTCTGCTCTTCCAGCCGGGCTCATGGGCATCGTTCGTGTCGGCCCTTCAGGACGGGCACCTCTGCTGAGCCCTCTCGGTGAGAGTTGCTGCTCGCCGAGGCCGAGGGACCCTGGGACTCCGACGTAGCCGCCACCGTGCGGCTGATGTCCGCACCCGTTCCGTGACGCGGATTCCCCCGAGGCGAGGCAGCCCTCACCCCAGGCGCGCTTCCCCCTGGCAGCCCCTACGCGACAACTGCCTGCCGGGCCCGAGCGATGACGTGTTGTGCCTCGGCGCCGAACACCGCGGACGCACGCAGGGACTCCCAGACACGCCGGTACAGGGCGACGGTATCGGAGCCGTCCAGCCAGAGTTCCGCGTGCCAGTCTTCCGTGATCACCAGCTGCTCACCGACGACCCAGAACGCGTTGGCGGGAGGAATACGCAGAGCGGCGTTCAACGGCACGATCCCCAGCTGGACGGTATCCATGCCGACGACGCCCAGCAGTCGGTCCATCTGCCCCGCCAGAACCTCCGGAGGACACACCTGCGCCCGCAGCGCGCCTTCCCACATCAGGAGGTTGAGACGCCGCCCGGGCTCGTACAGCCAACGCTGGCGGTCCATGCGGGCCCGTACCGCGTCCTCGGTGTCGCGGGGTGAGTTCTGGAGCGTCGCGTAGCCCTCGAACACGTGCCGCGCGTAGTCCGGGGTCTGCAGCATTCCGTTGACGGCGAAGGAGTCCCACACGTGCAGTACGCGGGCAGCCGCCGTCACCGCGTTCCACGTCTCCTGCACCGGGCGGTGCCCGGACGACAGCTGTCGCCGCCAGGACCGGATGTGCGACTCGAAGCCCTTCAGCCGTCCGTGCAGCTCGTCATACACCCCGGAGTGCCCGGTGGCGTCGGCCCATGCCCGGAGGTCTTCCGCTGTGGGTGTCTGACGTCCGTTCTCCAGCTTGCTCACTTTGCTCTGCGCCCAGCCGAGGGAGGCACTCAGGGCGGTCCCGGTGAGAGGGCCGTGAGGGCTCTCCGTCCGAAGTGCTCGGAGCCGTCGCCCCAAATCCTCACGAGCCTTCTGGAAGTCAGTACTCACCGGTACGCGTCTGTTCCCTCTGTTACTTACTCGCTGCCGCTCAGCTTCGCCGCGAACTCTTTGTAGGGCACCGCGTGATGCCAAGCCGTGTCACGGATGACGGAGTACCGGACGATTTCCGCCGGCTCGGTGATCAACTCGACATCCGAGAGGTTGTCATCGTCGTCGAACCGCAGTCTTGCGGCAAGCCGACTGTCAAACAACCAGAAGTCCTCGGACGGCAGTTGGAGGCGGTCGGCGTCTGTGCGCCATAGGGTCCGGATGCCCTCCCCCAGAGCGCTGTTCCGCTTGGCGTTGTTCAGGAGGTAGAGCTGCCCCGTGGTCGGTGGCTGATCTACGATCCGCACCCGTTCGACACGTTTGCCCCGCGCGGTCTGGGACCGGATCAGCTCGCAGTACGGATCGTTCATGTCCCATTCGACGCCGCCGGTCTCGACGAACTGACGGTAGGTGTCCGTGGCTTCATCGCTGGCGAAGCGCCGCCGGGTTTCCAGCCGCCAGGCCGAGTGGCTGAACGTACGGAACAGATCCTCGAACGCGTCCAGGTCGACGATCCGAGCCTGCCGGGTCGTGTCCTTCGGCGTCCAGTCAACCAGCAGTTCACGTGGCACGACCACCGCCACCTCGCCCTCGGACAGATGCCGGAGCTGGGAGATATCGGCGGCATCGGTCAACGGCGGACCGTGAACGATGACCTCTCCGCTCTCCGCGTCCTCATGGACCGAAGGGCATCCCGTACCACCACTGCCCGTGCCGTTGAACCGTAACTGCCGTGCCATCACAGCCGCCTCTCACCTCGAAGGGTGCTCCGTCCGCTGATCCAAGGTTGTCCGCCGGCCCGCGTGAATGTCGAGGGATCACCGTGCCGCTCACGAGAATATTCGCGAATAGCGGCCGTGGCCGTCGAACCGGTCGTCCGACCATGAACGGCATGACCGAGCCGACCAGGTACAGCACCTCTACCGCAGAGCTTTCCACGCGCGTGGAAACCGATCCGCCGCATCCGCAGCCGGCAGGAGATCTACCCCTTCATCCCCGCCACCTGCCGCGACCGCTCCTGGAGTTCACGCGCCGCCCGGAGCTTGCCGTACGGCGCGATGCGCTTGCGCATCGTCGCGAAGTGCTCGTCGCCGCGCGCCGAGGAAAGGCCCACGTAGTCGTCGAGGAAAGCGCCCCACGTGGTGCAGGCCTCCTCGATGTGGCCGAACTCGAACTGCCGTTGGGCCATGACCGCGTTGGCGTGGAGACGCCCCTGCCTCTCCTGCTTGGGCTGGGCGCGGAGCGAGGTCTTCAAGGCCACGATGGAGCCCGGCAGGTCACGTGTCTCGTACAGGACGTGGGCGACGTGGAACTGGTAGGCGGCCTGGTCGTATCCGCCGATCGACTCCCGCCGCGAATCGGCCTTCGAAAGCGCCGCCTCCGCCTCGCGCAGCCTCCCGAAGGCCTGACGGCGGTCGCCGACCATCGAGGAGGCGTGGGCCTGCTGCCCGCGGAGGAAGGCCACCAGGCGGGGGCCGGCGTCCGGTGCCGCCTCGGCTGCCGAGTCCGCCAGTTCCAGGGCTTTCTGGCCGTACCGAAGGTTGGACGCCTGGAGGCTCATGCCGCGCAGCGTGCGGCAGTACGTCACGTGGTCGGATGCTTCTTGGGCGAGGCGCAGCGCCTTTGCGTAGTACTGCTGACCGAGGCCGTGAGCCCGCTCGTACATGGCCATCCAGCCGGTGAGGTAGGTCAGGTCGGACGCGGCGGAGAGCATCTCGCGTCGAACCGGTCCGGTGGCGGAAGCGCGCAGGTACGGCGCGACGGTGTTGACGAGGAACGCGGCAGCCATCGGACGAGCGTGTCCGGCGCCGAGTTCATCGAGGATGTCCGCGATGCGGTCCGTCATCGTGCGGACGGTCGCCACCTCTGCCTCACCGATGCGCCCGGTCGGCCGGACCGAACGCTCCCGTTCCTCGGCGTAGGCCTCGCCTGCGAAGAGAGGGACGGCGAGGGCAGCAGAGTACAGGCCTGTTGCGAGAACTCCGCGCCGCGAAGGATCCATGTCAGCCCTTCCGAGGTCCAAGAGGGAGTCTGCGGTGTCCGCGGAGTCCACCGCCGGGCCCGGATTCGGTGAGCGCAGCCCTGCTTCGGCATAGGTCACCGGACGGCCGAGCTTCCGTTCGAGCACTTCGACGATCACCGGCCGGACCTGTGCTCGCGGCTGCGTCCCGCTCAGCCAGTGCGAAACGGCGGACTGGTCGTACTTCAACGCCATGCCCGCTTCACCGGCCGTGCGATTCACGGCGTTCGCGAGCTGCGTCCTGGACCATCCGGCCTGTTCAAGAAGGTTCTCAAGGCCTGAGTTGCGGTCGCTCCCAGGTGCCACGGGCACACCAACTCCCCGGAAATTCATGGCTTTCACGGTTACGCCTGCCTTCCACGGTACCGGGATGAGCACTGCGCGCAGTTACCTCTACACAGAACGCGATCGAAAGCGGCCATGAGCGGAGATGCCTGGTGACCGATGCGATGAAGACAAGCAGCGCTCCCGGCGCTGGCCGCCCCAGTGCGGCAGCGGCAGGTGGGGAGGCGGACGCGGAGCACGAGGTGCGACGCGTACTCGCCCTCCGGCTCGGCACGACCACCCGCGCGGAGCTCGACGATGCGGTGGTCTGCTTGCGCGGCCGGGTGGCCGCCTTCACCGGCGGCCTGTCCGCCGGGGTCGAAGACATGAACGGGGCTGACCGTGGCTTCCTCCTGGAGGTCGCCCACCTCCTCGACAACCCTCCGGCTCCGCAGGCCCTGTCCCATGAGGTCTACTCCCACGTCCGGGCGCTGGCCCGGGTACTCCGGAAGCTCGCCGCCATGAACAGGGCCGACGTTGCGGGGCTCGCGGTCTCCCCCCGACTGCCCCTTCCCGTACGGCCGGTTCCGGGCCGAGGCACCGGGCGATGAGTGAACGAGCCCGGCAGATCGCCTACATCGTCTGCCTTGCCGCCATCGGCTCGTCGATCGTCGCGGCGGTGTTGTTCGAGCGGTGACGCCGTCGGCGTAGGCGCGAGCAGGCCCACCCGTGTGGGCCGCAGACTCCCGCCCGGCTGTCTCCATGGACGGTCGGCAGCCGGGCGGGGCCAGGAGCACGACGGTGCGGAGACCGAATCTCCGCGACATCAGCACCGAAAGGGACTCTCCCATGAACGGAAACCTCTACGCACTGCCGATCCCCCCGGCCGATTCCTTCGCCACCTACTGCGGCGGCAACGCCGGCGGGTCCAACGAGACCTGCGTGAGCCTCGCCGCCATCCCCGGCGCGGAAGCCTCTTTCGTCATCCGTGACAGCAAGCCCGAGGGTGCGGGCAAGGAGCTGCGCTTCACCGAGGCCGAGCTCGACGACTTCGCCACCGGGTGGGTCAGGACGAGGGGTCTGACGCTCTAACCTGGCTCCCTTCCTGAGCACCAAGCACCACGCAGTGGGCCGGACCGGACATGCTCCGGGCCGGCCCGTCTCCCCTAGCGAAGGGCGCAGATGACCTGGTCAGGACACTGGCACGGATACGGTCCATGGACCGGCAGCAGGGACGCGTACGGCCAGGAGGCCCTACGCCGTCCGGGTGCGGAACTGAACTCCGAACACACCCGCGCGTTCGCCGCCTCGACGCTGCCGCCCCTCATGACCGGGCACTGGCTCATGCGGCAGAACCAGACCGCGGTGGAGCGCACCTGGACCCGTGCGGTGGGTGCCGTCACGTGGCTGAAGAGTACGTACGAGGCGAATCCCCCTGCGGAGAGGGACGACGGCGGCCGCGCCTACGTCCCCCTCGAACACAAGATCGCGTACGCCATGGACTGCCTTCCCCGAGGGGTCGACGTCTGCTGGGTGCACTACACGAAGTCCCAGAGCCTGATCTCGTTCTCGGTGGTGTGCTGCCTCAACCACCACCATCCCGGCCTCCCCTGCCCTCTCCCGCCCCCCTGACCGAGGAATAGTCAGTCCTGGTCCGATGGTGGTTGTGACAGGGTGCTCGCATGTCCAGCGCCATCGCGTACCCGATCTTCCGTACTACGGACCCGATGCTGGCCCTGCGTGTTGCGCGTCAGCTCGTGGCAGTGAGCGACGTGCGGCACGCGGAGGTGTCGGTGGACATCGAGCTCCGCACCGTGCCGGAAGTGTTGCGGATACGCGAATCGCTGCCGGATGCCTGGTTCCGGAAAGAGGATGTCGAGAACTGGCAGCGGGATCCTTCCGACCCGACGGGTTTGCACTCCGGTGTCCACGCGCCCGAGCTCTCCAGCGATCCGGTCCATCTCTCCTCCCACCTGCCGCTTTGGGCATCGACGGAACTCCGGACCGTCGGCAGCATCGAGGAAGACTTCACCGACTTGGTCGGGCCGAACATCGGCGAGATCCAGTGGTCCAGCCTGGAGTGGCCCGACGTACAGGATCGCGAAATCTATCGCGAAGCCAACAATGCCCGCGTTTCGCTGCTACTCAACTCCCGCAGCCTGGACCTGGACGAACGCTCCGGTGACCACACGGTCCTCGTCCACGTGCGCCGCGGAAACCGCGACGGGTCGGAGGCACGACACGCCTCGTGGCTGGCGAAACAGATCGGCCAGGCCGTCATCGGCCCGCCGCAGGAGTAGCCCGGATCGGGTCCAGCCCCCCTGATCGCCCCTATCAACCAATCCCGGTGGCTACCGAGACCAAGGACAGAAGCAACGCGCTCAGCGCCCCCGCAGCCCCGCAAAGCCTCACCTCACGCCGGCCATCGTGTCGGCAGACATAGCGCGCGTCGGCGGCGGCAAAGGCCAGGCCGCCGGCAATGAACCACGGTCCCCACAGACAGAGATACCAGCCGGTCAGCCCGACCAGATCAGGCGCCACAGCGCGCGCCCCAGCCTCAACCAACACTCCGTGGATCACAAACTGACATCCATGCCAGACGAGCAGCACGGTCGCGCCGCCGCCGCAGAACACCGTGAGCCGCCCCGTCCACTTGCCACGACGGCGCATCAGAGCGATACCGATCAACGCTCCGAAGAGCTTCAGAAAACCGGTTACCCACAGGACTGCCAGGAACCACGTCACCCGGTCATGAGCAAGCTTCACCAGCGGCGGAGCCACCGTCGTCTGCAGACCGAAGGTGCCCCCCAATGCCCAGACGAAGCTGGGCGCCGCGAACAGGAACCCCCATGCCGCAACGGCGACCCCTGGCCAACCAACGCGACGGAGGCGAAGCGCGAGGCTCGGGGCGGGATGCACCTCTTCGTCTGGAGCACGCTTGTTCGTCACAACTCCACCAGCACTGAACCTTGATGACAGTGCGTCGCTCGTGCGAACGATCACGCTCCCCCACGCGGCGGAGTCACATCTGATCGCGCCGGCGGCTGACGATCAGCAAAGCTCCGGAGTCCTTCGGAGATCATTTATGTGGCGTGCGAGGGGCAGCCGTGCCAGAAGCGGCCGTCGATCACAACGGCGACCTCGGCCCGGGTGAAGGCGATGCCGATCATGCGCCGGGGTTCACCCTCGCCCTGCCTCCACACCGACTGAACCTCAGGACGTGGATTCAGACTCAGGACGGAAGCAAGCCGATTGAACGGTAACCTCGAGTTGGGCCGGATCGTCGCTCTGCTTGCCATGGAAACGGGCGTCTACAGAGAATTTCCCATCGGCCGAGTCGGCGACAATTTGCGGACTTCTTGCCTGACTGTCATCCGGGCCGTCTTTTACAATCTTCCACCCCTTCTTTGGCAGCTGGCTTCGCAATCTGTCCATCGCCTCTCCCAGATCCTTGGCGGGAGGCCCATAGACGCCCCAGGGGTGGTGTGCCCGATAAGCCCCCTCCTTGCACGGAGAGATCATGGCGCCCGATTCAGTCATTTTCGCCTTCAACGAAAGGATTTCCAGGATCGAGCTCGAAACCTTCTCAACCTCATCCTGCACCTCGGAACTGACACGGACCGGAGCATCGGTTCCATTTTCATTCATCTCAGAACACCCCGAAATAATCAAGCAAAAGAGGACTACGCAGGCTGCAGCCTTGCGTGTCTTGCTAGTCATGCTGGACTCTTTCATATTTACCCGCAATCACGGCCGCTTGGTTTCTGAGGCTGACCGATTCAGGATCCCAGAAGCCACCGTGATCACCCGAGTCGCTCTTCATGATGTTCCCTCCGAAGCTTTCGTCGGTGGGGATCGTCAGGTTGTCGCCGAGTCCGAACAAGCGACCCCCCTGACGCACTACCTGGTCGTCCCAGGAGCCACCCATGGCCCACACGTGCTTGGCACCGATCCCCAGGTCCGCCGCGTGGTCGGCCTGCATGCCGGGACTGCCGACGGCGATCACATCATCAGCGATGCGCGGGGTCGGTCCGAAATCCCCGACCGGGCCGATATCGGACTGGGCGGCAACGCCCACAACCGTCGTTCCATAGCTGTGCCCAATAAGCGTTGCATGGCCCGGGTTTCCGGAGTTGGTTTCGTGCGCGGCCCTGTTTCCTTCCATGAAGCTGCGCAGCGTCGGGCCGGCATCTTCCGCATACGACCCGCGAGTGGCTTCGCCAGCAACCTTGTCCGGAGCGTCGTAGTCGAGCCAAGTAATAGTGGAAAACCTCTTGTCTGGAGCCATTTTTCCGCTTTCGGCCCACAGAATCTCGCTTCTACCCAGGTCACCGAGGTTGGCACCCTCAGCAATCTTTTCGATGTTGGCCTTAGTCCCCGGCACGTATACGGCCGTATGGTCTGCGGTATCAGGATTCCCGTTCGCCAGGATGATTTTTCCGTCAGAGTGGCCCACAGGGTCGTAGCCGAGCAGATATGCCTCCGGGAGGCCGCGCAGGCCGGTCCGGTCGAAGCGGTCCTGGATCTGGTCCATCCCTTTAAGGTAACCTTCTAGTTCCTTTTTCCTGTCGCTGTACTTGTCATCCCACTCCACGTACTCGTCGGTGTGCACCCTGACCGGTCCTCTGCCGGTTTTGACGTACCTGTACTTCGCCGGCGCCTCGGGGATAGCCTTCAGGGCCAGTTCAAACTCGCTGCGCTTCTCCACGAAGACCTTGCGGTTGGCCTCGTCACGTGTCTCGGCGGGCAACCCGTCCAGCGCACCGACCGCTGCGGCGTTCAGCGCGAGGTGAGCCGACTGCTCCTCCGCGCTGAGCCCCTTCCACCACGCAGCGTTGTCCTTCGGGCTGCCGTCCTTCGGCGGCTCCGGCAGGGAGTTGAGGTAGTCCTTGCCCGCCTCGCGGACACCTCCCAGGTCCGACCGTGTGTCGGCCCAGTCGCGCTTGGAGACGACCAGGTCGTCGTCAGCCTTCAGCGCGCGCAGCTTCGGTGCCCACTTGGCGTCCGCGTCGGTCGCCTCCTCCAGCGCGTCGGCGATCCGGTTCGCGTACCCCATCGCTTTGCCGTAGTTCGGATTCGGGTGGATGTTCATCGCCTGACGTTCCAGGGCATCGGACGTCGGGCTGCCCCCGGCACTCCCGGTCACCGTGCCGCCGTCGGCCATCTTCTCCTCGCCAGGCTTCTTGCCCGCCGGGTAGGACACCGATCCGTCGGAACCTACCGTGCAGCCATCGGCGTGGGCATCCTCGATCGCCGTCTCCAGCCTTCTCTTGGCGACCGCCATATCAAAGGCGAATCCATTCAGTGCGGTACTGATCAGACCGCACTCGACCTGCATGTAGTGAAAGTTCTCCGACAGATTACGAAGCTCTCCCAGGGCGGCAGTCGCCGCCTTGCCCTCCAACTGCTTCCGCACGCCCGCGCAGACCTGGTTGTCGATGGTGTCCTTTGCCGCACTGGCCATCTCACCGGTGGCCCGGTAGCCGTCCGCGGCGCCCTCGTACTCCGAGGGCTTGAGGGCCTTCAGCGTCGCAAGATCCATGGTCGCCGTCACTTCGCCTTCGGGTGGCCGCCAACGGCCTCGGTGTCCTGGTACTGCGCCTTGAGCCTGTTCAGCTCAGCCATGACCGCCTGGTCGGTCTTCGAAAGATCGTGTCCCGACCTCTCCAGAAGGCCGCCCAGTGCATCACAGCGACTGCTCACATCACCGATGTACTTCTTCCACGAGCCGTATATCTCCTTCTGCGCCGCCGCGCTCCGGCACCCGGCGGTGTCGTCCAGTCCCGTCTGTCCATCGCCGAGCTTCGTCAACGCCTTGCCGATGCCGCCCTTGAGGCCGGTGACACCTTCGCCGGCCTTCACCCATGCCTTCTTGTCGGATTTCAGATCCGCAGAAGCCTCGCCGCCCGAGGTTCCACCCTCCGAAGGGGCCTGATTCAGCTGCATGCTCGCCGGCCCATTCGCCGCGACATCAGCTTTGATCTGCTCCCATTCGTCCCACGCCACCGTAAAGACTCTCCCCGTCTTCCCCGATATTCCCGTTTCCCGTAGTCCCGTTCCCGGGCTCCTCGGGTCGAGACGACATCGTCTCCGGCTTCTGCGGGGCAAATCAAATTCGGTCCTGTCATCCGTGGCCGGAACCTGTTTGGTCTGGTCGGTCGTCCTCTGGAGCGGGATCGATCGGATGGGACGACATGGTGGAGCGGGCAGAACCTGGTGCGGCGTCGGCGGAGATGTCGATGGCGCCTGGTGCGGGTGGCGGTCGGCGGGGGTGGGTGATCGCCGGGGTTGCCGTGGTCGTGGCCGGGGTGCTGGCGTTCCATCGGGCCGTACCCAACTGGCCCGGAAGGGCCGGGAGTCTACTGGAGTCCTTCCTGCCCTGGGTCGGAGTCCTCGTCGTCGTGCTGTTGATCGGTGCTCTGGTCCGGCGGTCCGCCGTCGCGCTGGTGGCGCTGCTTCTGCCCGTGGCGGTCTGGGTGCACCTCTTCGGGGGGCTGCTCCTGCCCGCCGCGGCGGGCGACGGGCCGGGGCTCGTCGTCGTACAGCACAACGTCAGTGATGAGAACCGCGATCCGGCGGGGACCGCCCGTGCGCTGATCGAGGCCGGGGCCGATCTCGTCGCGCTGGAGGAGCTGGTGGCCCCGCAGTTGGCGGTGTACGAGAAGGTCCTCGCTCCGGACTATCCGCATCACGTCGTGCGCGGCACCGTCGGGCTCTGGTCCAAGTACCCGATCAGCGGCGGGCGGTTGGTGGACATCAAGCCCCCGGACATCGAGGAGGGGTGGAGCCGTGGCGTGCGCGCCGTGGTGCACTCGCCGTACGGGGAGGTCGCCGCGTACGTCGCCCATCTGCCCTCCGTACGGGTCGGGGCCGGCGGGCTCGCCTCCGAGCGGAGGGACGAGAGCGCCGCGCTGCTGGGGCGCGCCATCGCGGCCGACGGCGTCGAGACCGTCATTCTGCTCGGGGATCTCAACGGGGCTGTGGAGGACCGGGGGTTGAGTCCTCTCACCTCGCGGCTGAACGTCGCCGAGCGCGGGTTCGCCCTCAGTTTCCCGGCCTCCTTCCCTCTGGCCCGGATCGACCAGGTCATGGCCCGCTCCGCCACCGTCGGCCACATCCGGACCCTGCCCGCCACCGGCAGCGACCATCTGCCCGTCGCCGCCCGTGTCGTTCTGCCGGACCGTCGATGAGATCACCGGCAGGTGCGCCCCGCCTGCCGGTCTCCGACACGACGCAGCAGGGGCGGCCGGCTGGCCGGCTACAGGTCCTCGAGCCAGGGGTGCCCCGGATGTACGCGGGCGAGCAGCTCGGCCAGGGTCTCGCGCTGGGCCCGGGTCAGGTGCGGGACGGTCGCGTCGAAGTCTCTCCGGTCCTTGTCGCGGGCGTGCTTGGCCTTGAACAGGAGGACCAGTTCCGGTGCCAGATACGGGATGCCGTCGTGATCGTGATGGATGATCTCGCCGTACGGGAGCCGGATCCTCTCGTCTCGTCGGCAGATCCAGACGTCGCCGTCGTGCGGTTCCCGGAACACGTCGAGCAGATAGAGCCCGGTGGCCGGGTCGCGGAGCCACGTCTGATGTACGGCGGCCAACGCCTCCGGCGGGGCGTCCTCCCAGATCCGGCCGCTGCCCGCCGCGTCGAAGACGTATCCGGGGAAGTGGCGGCGGACCTCGGGAAAGCTCGCGTCCGGAATCCCGATCTCGATGTCCCCGTGCTCACGCGTCTGTTCGCCGAGGAACAGGTCCACCGCCCAGCCCGCGGCCACGTACCAGGGTCTGCTGATCCCGGCCAGCCGCTGCGCGACCTCGCTCGGCGTCCAACTCGATGACCACCGGGCGTGGAGGGATTCGATCTCGTCCGGTGACAGTTCGACGCCACCGCCGGCAATTGCTCGCTCACCACGAAAAGCTATCAGCGGACCCGGGCGTCTCGGCTGCGGCCCGGAGCGGGCCGGATGAGGTCAGCCTGCTGCGGAAGCGGTCGTCCTCTTGCTCCGACCTCAGTAGCATCACCCTCCATGATTGCTCTGGTCGTCACCATCGCCCTGGCCTTCGTCGGGTACGTCGCGGCCTACCTGAACGGGTTGCGGCTCGCCCAGCGCCATGAGCGGCTCGCGCGGGTCAATCGGCAACTCAGCGACTTCTACGGGCCGTTGTTCGCCATCACCGAGGCCAACAGCCGCGCCTTCGAGGCCTTCGCCCAGCGCAATGTCCGTCCCGACGGACGCTCTCCCTTCGACCACGAGGACCCGCCCACCGAGGACGAGCTCGCCGAGTGGCGGCTGTGGGTCACGACCGTCTTCCTGCCGAACATCCGGACCATGCGCGACCTCGTGGTGACCCACGCCGATCTGCTGCGCGAAGCGGAGATGCCGCCACTTCTGCTGAAGTTGTGTGCGCATGTGTCCGGTTACGAGATCACGGCCGCCCGCTGGGAGCAGGGGCGGTACGACCAGCACCTGTCCGTCGTGTCGTTCCCGAGCCAGGACCTCGCCGCCTACGCACGGGACGGGTTCACCGCCTTGAAGAAGGCGCAGGCCCAGTTACTGGGGCAGCGGCACGCCGGGTGAGGTCTCGCCTCCGGCTCCCGTGCTGATCGCGGCCGCCCTTCATGCGGGAGATGCGGGAGACGGTAGCGGCCTTCCCTGCCCCTCGGCCGCACCTCTCCCGACCGTTCCCGCACGCTTTGTACACGCTCTCATCACAATTCCGCTTCGCTTCCCGTATGCCCCTGCTCTACGCCCGGGCGCACTGCGAACATCGGCTCCTCCACCGCACAGAGTTCGGCCTTGGGGGCGACACATGCAGACGAGGAAGCAGGCACGGCGACCGAGGCGCGGGGCCCTCCGGATACGGATATCGGCCGGAGCGGGCGCGCTCGTGCTGGTCCTGACAGGGTGCGGGGACGAGGGCGCCGCGTCGGCCGGTTCGCCGCCCTCCGTGAAGCGGGCGCTGGCGCTCATGGACGACGAGCAGACCGTGGACGCGGGCAACAGCCTGGACGTGGACGTCCTGGACAACGACTCCATCACCCTGGAGAGCGGAGAACGAGCGGCACTGCTCGACGCCTACGACGCGGTCGAACTGACCCTGAGCATCGACACCGCACCCGGCCATGGTTCCGCTTCGGTGTCCGGGCCCACGGTCACGTACACCGCCAGGGACGGGTACTCCGGTGAGGACGAGCTGACGTACCAGGTCCTCGTGAAGGGCACCGAGGTCCCCGCCGCCTCCGCCGTCGTCCGCATCACCGTCTCCCCGCCCGAACCCGGACCCGGACCCACGCCGACGGGCGCACCCTAGGCACCCGCTCCTGGTCTTCTCAGCTTGCGGCTTCCGGCGCGGTCCTTCGCGATGTTCCGTATCTTCCTGGTGCTGCCCGACTCGGCGAGCAGGGTCAGTACCGCCGACGACGTCGACCTCTCGGCGAGGACGCGCTGCATCCAGTTCGTGGCCTCCGCCAACTCGGCGGGGCTCGGCACATGACCGTCCTTGATGGACAGGTGGAGCAGCCAGTCGCGCATGCGGCGGTGAATGAACTCGCGATTGCCTTCCGCCGTGATCCGGTCGATCTCCGGCAGGATCCCTGCCGACCACTGCCGGAAGTCCTCAGGGCCGGTCGCCTCCACCGCCATCCGGTCCACGAGGTCGACCACCGCCGTCTTGGAGATCGACACGACGGGATCGCGCAGGATCGTGGCCACCATCGCGCGGTCCCTGTCCCTGTCCCTGTCCCGGTCCCTGTCCCGGTCGCGGCTTCGTGCGGAAGCGGTTGCCGAGACGACACGTCGGTACGCGGAACATCGGACGTGCTCGTCCGCGACGGCATCGTCGACGTCCACGTCGACAATGCCGTCGCGGACGAGCAACTCGGTCAGATCGGAACGCAGGGTCATCGCACGCCGTTCTTGCCGGGCCGGCCGGGGTCAGCGGTAGTCGTCGGGGTGGTCCTGCATCCAGGTGTTGATGCCGTCACGGGTGCCGACGATCTCGGAGAAGTGCTTCTCCAGATGCGCTTCGGACCGGTCGTCGCCCAGTTTGCCGAACAGGGCCTTCATATCGGCGAGCGGCTTCTTGAAGTGGCCGGGGCCCTTGCCGTCCGCCCGCATCGACTCGTCCAGCTCGGTGAGTTCCCGGGTCACCCGGCCGAGGAAGTAGGCGCAGTCGCCCGCGCCCGGGGTGCAGGTCTCGTCGAGCGTCGCCTGGAGCGTCGCGAAGGCGTCGCGGACCCGTGCGGGGGCGGGTGAGGGGATGGCGGTGTCCTCCGCCTCGCCGGCCTCGCGCTCGGCCCGGTCCGCGTTCTCGGCGTTCTCCGCGTTCTCGGCGATCCGGGCGAGGTCCGTGTCCTGGCCGGAGCCCGCCGACGTGCTCGGCACGTCCGCGCCGGGGCCGCCGCCGCTCGACGCCTGGGTGCAGGACACCAGGGCCGCGGCCACGACCACGGCAAGTGCGCCTGCGCGCAGCCCCGTTCGGGCCGGGCGGTGAGCGTCGGTACGGGCATCCGTACGGGCATCCGTAACGGTGGTCGTGCCAGCGGTCGTGCGGGCAGCATTTCGGAACAGCATGAGACCCCCCTCGTGCGAAGGGTCCAGACCTTACACCGGCCCTCAGCCGGAGCTCACGCCAGGAAGGCCGCCATCTCCCCGTACACCGCAGCCGAGTTGTCCAGGTGGGCGTCGTGGCCCGCGCCCGGGATGACGCCGATCCGCGTCGTGGGGTGCCGGGCCCGCATCCGGTCGGCCTCGTCCGGCTTCATCGCGCCGTTCTCGCCCCGTACCACCAGCACCGGGCAGCGCACCCGGTCCCAGCCGTCCCAGTAGTGCCGTTGCGCGTTCTCCTGGACGGTGGCCACCATCACGTCCCGGTCGACACGGGGGTGCAGGCCGCCGGGGCCGGGCACGAGGCCCGCAGCCCAGGCGCGGCCCGCCGGTCCGCCGCCGAAGAACGCCTCGGCCGTCTCCGTGCCGGGGAACGGCACCGGCCAGGAGTCCAGCCAGCGCCCGATCTGCTCCGGCAGTTCCGGGCTCGGGCCCGCCGGGCCCGCCTCGATCAGGACCAGCGCCCGGCACACCTCCGGGTGGGCCGCCGCCGTCAGCAGCGCGGTGAGGCCGCCCATCGACTGGCCCACCAGCACCGTGTCCTCCCCGGCCAGGCCGAACCGGCGCGCGACGGCGAGGACATCGCGGACGTGCGCCGCCCGCGTCACGTCCCCGGGGCGGCGGGTGCTCGCCCCGCTGCCCCGGGCGTCGAAGGCGATCACCCGGTGCGTGGGCGCGAACCGGGCCGCCAGCTCCTCCCACTCGCCGCAGTGGCCTGCCAGCCCGTGCAGCAGGAGCAGGGGCGGGCCTTCGCCGCCGTGGTCGGTGCAGAAGAGGCGTACGGGACCGGGACCGGCACCGCCCGCTGCTCCGCCGTCCTCGACCGTCACCGTGGTCGTGACCGCTCCCACCCGGAACCCCCGTCTTCCCGTCGCTCCCCGTACGGTCGTCCCGCTCGGCGGCACCGTCGCCCCGAACGCTAGCCTCGGGCTGACGAGCCAACCACGGATATACCGACGGCTTACAGGAAGCGATGGTGGCGGCGATGGCGAAGGTTCCGGCAGCGGCGGTGGCGGCGGGCGGGCTCATCGGGGGCTACGGCGTCGCCCGGTGGACCGGGAAGCGACCGCTCGGCGGCGTCGCGCTCGCCGCCGCCGGGTCCCTCGCCGCGTACGCGTGGAACCGCCAGGCCGGGCCGCGTGCCGCCGCCGGGCTGACCGTCGCCTATGTCGCCGCCTTCGCCGGATCGCACCCGCTCGCCAAGAAGGTCGGCGCCTGGCCCGCCGTGTTCACCGTCGCGGGCGGCGTGGCCGCCACGTCCTGGGCCGTCACCCGCCGGGCTGTCTGAGGACACCCGCGCCGTTCTCGCGGGCCGGGCACGGCACGGCAACGGCACGAAAAAGAGTCCGGCCCGGCACGAGAAGAATCCGGCGCGGTCCTGAACGCCCGTCGCCCCACGCCCGTACTACCGGGCAACTCCCCCGCGTGAGCCGGGTGCGTACCCGTACACGACAGGACGGGTACGCACCCGGAGCAGTGCCGGAGCCCTTCCTCAGCCGCCCAGCGCGTGCGACACCGTGTAGATCGCCAGGCCCGCCAGCGCGCCGACCACCGTGCCGTTGATCCGGATGAACTGGAGGTCGCGGCCGATGTGCGCCTCGATCTTCTTCGAGGTCTGGTCCGCGTCCCAGCTCGCGACCGTCTCGCTGATCAGCGAGGTGATCTCCGCGCGGTACGTCGTCACCACGTACACCGCCGCGTCCTCCAGCCAGCCGTCCAGCTTGCCCTGGAGCCGTGCGTCGCTCGCCAGCCGCGCTCCCAGCGACATCAGCGAGGCGCGTGCCCGCAGCCGCAGTTCGCTGCGCTCGTCCTCCGCCGCCGAGAGGACCATCGTGCGGACGGAGGACCAGGCCGAGGCGATGACGTCCTGGACCTCGCTCCGGCCCAGGATCTCCGACTTCAGCCGCTCCACGCGGGCCCGGGTGTCGGCGTCGCTCTGGAGGTCGGCCGCGAAGTCGTTCAGGAACGTGTCGATGGAGCCGCGTGCCGGGTGCTCCGGCATGTCCCGCATCTCCGTGACGAATCGCAGCAGTTCCTTGTAGACCCGCTCGCCCACCCGCTTGTCCACGAACCGCGGGGTCCAGCCGGGGGCCCCGCCCTGCACCGCGTTCATCACCGAGTCGCCGTGCTCCACCAGCCAGTCGTGCGCCCGTACGCAGACGAGGTCGACGACCTTGCGGTGGCCGCCGTCCGTGACGACCTTCTCCAGCATCTTGCCGAGGCTCGGGCCGACTTCCGCCGCGTCGGCGCGCCGGGTGATGGCCTCGCCGACCACCGCCTGCACGTCGGAGTCCCGAAGGACCGTCAGCGCACCGCGCAGGGCCGTCGCCAGCTCGGCGGTGACCCGGTCCGCGTGGGCCGGCTCCGCGAGCCACACTCCGAGCCTCCGGCCGACCCCCAGGGCGTGAATTCGGTCACGAATGACGTCTCCGGAGAGAAAGTTCTCGCCAACGAAGGAACCGAGGGACTGTCCCAGCTGATCCTTCTTGTTGGGGATAATGGCTGTGTGCGGAATGGGCAGGCCCAACGGTCGCCGGAAGAGCGCCGTGACGGCGAACCAGTCCGCCAACGCACCCACCATCCCCGCCTCGGCAGCCGCCGCAACGTAGCCCGGCCAGCCCCCCACGCCTGAGTTCTCCGCCCAGGTGGCCAGGACGTAGACGACCGCGACGAGCAGAAGGAGGCCGGTGGCCGTGAGTTTCATGCGCCGTACGCCGCGCTGTTTCTCCTCGTCGGCGGCGGTGTACGCGAACGAGGCCAGCGGGCCCGCGACGCGCGGTGGCGCCCCGGGGGTCCCGAATCTCCCGGGGCCGCCGGACCCCTCGGATCTCCCGGGCCCGGCCTCCAGCTCCACCGCCCGCTTCGAGGGTTCCCGCGACGGCTCCTGCGACGGATCCCGTGACGGCTCCTGCGCCTGCTCCGGCTCCTGCGATTGCTCCGGCCTCTGCACCGCGTCCCCGTCCTCGTCCTCGCCCTGCCCCTGCTCGCCGGATCCGGTCCGTTCCATCCGCTCCACCCGTCCGCGTACGCCTCGCCCCCGTGACGTACGCATTGTCCCTACCTCCCCTACTCCCGGGCCGCACGTCGAGTTCCCGACGGCCTGTCGCATCATGGGACCAGCACGACCATCACAAGGAGAATCACCGCACATGCCCAGGCGCCAGGGGTATGCCCTGCTCATCGCCCTCGTGGCGGGCACCGCCGTGCTCGCCGCCGCCGTCGCCTTCGGTACGACGCTGCTCTCCGGCCCCCGGTCGACGCCGCTCCCGCCCGCCGAGACCCACGCCGCGGCCCGCAACCCGGTCGACCCCGCCGCCTCGGGCGGCACCTGGGTCGCCACCTGGACCGCCGCGCCCGTGCGCGCCGAACCGGGCACCGAGGACGGACTCCCCGGGCGCACCATCCGTAACGTCGTGCACACCAGCATCGGCGGGGACGTCGCCCGCATCACACTGTCGAACCTTTTCGGCGCGGCCCCCCTGGTCGTCGACCAGGCCACCGTCAACACCCGGCCGGTGACCTTCAAGGGCGGCGCCGCCGTCACGATCGCGGCGGGCGGACGGGTCGTCAGCGACCCGGTCGTGGTGCCCGTGGCCCCCGACTCCGACCTCCAGGTCAGCTTCCGCACCCCGCAGGGGGGCGGACCGGTGACCTACCACCCGTACACCCACCAGACCTCGTACCTGATCGACGAGCGCGGCACCTGGAGCACCCCCCACTGGCGCTATCTGACCGCCGTGGACGTCCGCAGCGAGGGGGCGCTCGGCGCGGTCGTCGCCCTCGGGGACTCCCTGACCGCGGGCAGCGGCTCCACCACCGACGCCAACGCCCGCTGGCCCGACGTCCTCGCCGACCGGCTGGGCGGCCGGTACGGGGTCGCCAACGCGGGCATCGCGGGCAACCGGGTCGTGGGCATCGGCCGCGGCACCGGGGGCCAGTCGGGCACCGACCGGCTCGACCGGGACGTCCTGTCGGTCGCCGGGGCCCGGACGGTCGTCGTGGCGCTCGGCATCAACGACGTACAGCAGACCCCCCAGGAGGCCGACCCGCAGCGCATCGTGGACAGCCTGCGCGCCCTCACCGACCGGGCGCACGCCCGCGGGCTCACGGTCGTCGGCGCGACGCTGACCCCGTTCGAGGGCTACGCCACCTGGACGCCCCAGCGCGACGCCGTACGCCACGCGGTCAACGAGCAGATCCGGGCGGGCACGGTCTTCGACGCGTACGTCGACTTCGACGCGGCGGTCCGCGATCCCGCCGCGCCGAACCGGCTCCTCGCCCCGTACGACTCCGGCGACCATCTGCACCTCAACGACGACGGGTACCGCGCGCTCGGCGACCGGCTGGACCTGAAGTCCCTGGACCGGGCCGGCACGCCCCGGTCCGACGCGCTGTGAGCCGCTGAGAAGAGCCGCCGGGGAGACGCCCGCCCGTACGTACGTACACGTACGTGCGCGGCGCGCGGCCCCGCCTCGCCCGGCCGCCCGGCCGCCCGGCCCCTCAGAGTTCCTTGCGGCCGCCGCCCTGCCCGCCGTCCGGGCCCTCCAGCCCGCGCCGGCGGTGCGCCTCCCGTTCCGCTTCCTCGGCCTCCTTCAGCCGGCGGCGCTCCGCCTTCGTCCGCTTGCGGTCCACGCCGACGCCGCCCATCAGGGCGAAGCCGGTGATCCGTACGTACGGGGCGTCCGGGGCGGGCTCGCCCTCCTCGTTGGAGCCCTCCCCGAAGCCGCCCATGATGCCGATGCCTCTGACGTCGACGTTCAGCTCCGGCGGTGCGGTCACATGGATACCGCCCATGATGGTGATGCAGCGGATGACGGTCTCGCGGCCCTCGAAGTTCGCCTCGCGCAGATCGATCTCGCCGCCGCCCCACATCGCGAACGCGGTGAACGCCCGGCCGACCGTCCAGCGGCCCTTCCGGTTGAACCCGCCCCAGAAGGCGAACGCCCCCTTCGAGGTGGCGTTGCCGCCGATCCGCGCGGGCCAGTTCGCGGCGGAGCCCCGCAGCGGGGCGGGTGCGGACGAGCCCACCGGAGCGACCGCCGAGCCCGGTGCCGGAAGGTCCTGGACGAGCGGCTCCAACTCCCCGTGCGTACGGGCCTTGTAGGCCTTTTCGAGGCGCTGGTCGAACTCGTCCATATCCAGTCGGCCCTCGGCCACGGCTTCGCGGAGCAGTTCCGCGATCCGCTCACGCTCGGCATCGGAGGCGCGCATTTCCGGACGTTCACTTGTCATACCGCGCAGCCTATTGAACGCAGCCGTTCCCGGCACAGACCCGCAGGCCCACGACCTGCGCGCGCCGCCCCGGGAGGATCACCGGGAGACACCCGGGAGAGCGCCGGGGAGGCACCCGGGAGCGTGTCCGTCACGGCGCGGACGCGTACATCCTCGCGATCACGGCCTCGATGTCCGGCTCCCGCACCGACAGGTCGACCAGCGGGTACTCCGCGGCGATCCGCGCCACCAGCGGGGCCGCCGACGCGGCGGCGGGGAACGCCAGCCACTGGCGCGGGCCCTCCACCTTGACCGTCCGCACGGCCGGTGCCCCGTCCGCGCCCCGCGGCTCCAGCACGATCGGGGGGAGTTCGCTCTCCAGGTCCACCACGAGCATGCGCTCGCTCTCCCCCACCTCGTGGAGGCCCGCCAGCGAACCGTCGTACATCAGCCGGCCGTGGTCGATCACCATCACCCGGCCGCACAGCTGCTCGATGTCGGTGAGGTCGTGCGTCGTCAGCAGGACCGTCGTCCCGCGCTCGGCGTTCAGCTCCTTCAGGAACTGCCGCACCTTGGCCTTGGAGATCACATCCAGGCCGATCGTCGGCTCGTCCAGATACAGCACCTCCGGATCGTGCAGCAGCGCCGCCGCGACGTCGCCGCGCATCCGCTGCCCCAGCGAGAGCTGCCGTACGGGGACGTCCAACAGCTCGCCCAGGTCGAGGAGTTCGATGCAGCGGTCCAGGTTCTCCCGGTAACGCCGGTCGGGGATGCGGTACATGCGGTGCATCAGCCGGTACGAGTCGCGCAGCGGCAGGTCCCACCAGAGGGTCGTCCGCTGGCCGAAGACCACGCCGATGCGGTGCGCCAGGCGCGTACGTTCGCGGGACGGATCGATGCCCGCGACGCGCAGCCGGCCGCCGCTCGGGGTGAGGATGCCCGTCAGCATCTTGATCGTGGTCGACTTGCCGGCCCCGTTCGGGCCGATGTAGCCGACCATCTCGCCGCGCGCGACCTGGAAGCTGATGCCGTCCACGGCCCGGACCTCGTGCCGCTCCCTGCGCAGCAGGCCGGCCTTCCGGCGGACCTGGAAGACCTTCTCGACGCCGTCGAGCGTGATGAAGCCGTCGTCACCGCCCCTGCCGGAGCCCCCGCCGTCACCACCCCTGCCGAGGCCGCCGAAGCCGTCGAAGCCGCCGAAGCCGTCGCCGTCGCTCATGTCCGTACCCTCCCGCGCAGACCCGTCCGCCATGTCCAACTCCCGTTTCCTCAACTGCCCGTGCTCCGGTACGCCCGCAGCCCCGCCCGCCACGCGAGGCCCGCCAGGACCCAGCAGGCCGCCGCCACCAGCGGCGGCAGGAACGCCACCCACTGCGGCAGGTCGATCGGATACTCCCGGCCGAGCACGTACAGCGCGGGCAGCCAGCTGACGAAGGCCAGCGGCACCACGAACGTCACCCCGCGCACGAGGTCCTTCGCGAAGATCGTGGGCGGGTACTGGAGCAGCGTCGTCCCGCCGTACGTGAAGGAGTTCTGCACCTCCGAGGCGTCCTGCGCGACGAACTGGAACGCCGCCCCGACGACGAAGACCGCCCCGAAGATCGCCGCACCGCTCACCACCATCATCGGCAGCATCAGCACCTTCAGCGGCGTCCAGGCGATGTCCAGCGACACGAGCGCGTAGCCCAGCACCAGCAGACCCTGCGTGATCCGCCCCAGCCGGCGCAGCGCGAACCGGTCCGCCGCGACCTGCGCGAGCACCGGCACCGGCCGCACCAGCAGGGTGTCGAGCGTCCCGTCCCGTACCCGGCGGCCCACCCGGTCCATCGACCCCAGCAACAGATCGCAGAGCCCGAACGCGGTGGCCGACACCCCGTACAGCAGGGCGATCTCCGGCAGCGAGTAGCCGCCCAGCGCGTCGACGTGCGTGAACATCAGCAGGATCGTCACGAAGTCGAAGGCCGTCACCGCGAAGTCCCCGAACACGGTCATGGCGAACGAGGCCCGGTACGCCATCGTCGAGCGCACCCACATCGCCATGATCAGGCCGTACGCCCGGACGCCCTCCAGCAGCCGGGGGCGCTCCTCGAACGCGAAGCCGGCCGGTTCCCGGTCCTCGTCGGCCCGCACCAGCACCTTCTCAGCCACCCTGCACCACCACCCTCCTGGTCGCCACGGTCTGCAGCAGACGGCCCGCCAGCAGCAGCGCCACCGCCCAGCCGCCCTGGAACGCGTACATCTCCACCAGCCCCCACCCCGTGTGCTTGCCGAGGAACACATCGGCCGGCACCTGGAGCAGCGAGGACCACGGCAGCGCCCGCGCCACCTCGCCCAGCAGCCCGGGGAACAGGTTCAGCGGCAGCAGCATCCCGGAGAAGAAGAGCCCGGCCAGCGACACGATCCGCATCGCGCCCGCCCCGTCCATCAGCCAGAACGCCGACAGCGCGACCAGATAGCGCAGCGCGAAACTGACCACCACGCCCAGGAACACCGAGACGAAGAACGCCGGCCAGGTCCACAGCGAGCCGGGGAGCGCCAGATCGAAGGCGAGCGCCCCCAGGAACATCGGCACGACACCGCGCCCCAGCAGATGGAACGCCGCCCGGCCCAGGTCGCCCGCCAGCCACCACAGCTGGAGGTCGATCGGGCGGTACAGGTCGACGGCGACGTCACCCGTGCGGATCCGCTCCACCAGCTCGTCCTCGAAGCCGCCGCCCATCATGGCGCAGGCCATCAACAGGGCCTGGCCGAGCCAGACGTACGTCAGCGCCTCGGAGGTGTCGTACCCGCCGAGCTGCGGACGCGCGTCCCACAGGGCGATATAGGTGTACGCCACGATGAAACCGAAGACCGTGTTGGTGAACACGCCCGCGGCCGTGGCCGTCCGGTACGTGGCATAGCGCCGGAACGCACCCCCCGCCACCACCGCATAGAGCCGCACGCCGTCCCCTCTCCCCCGCCGCCACCGGCTCCCGACACCAAAGCGTCCGACCTTAGTCCACGCGTGACGGCCGCCGCGAACGTATTAGGCGCGCGAAAGGACGACCGGAGGAGGGAACAACTCAGGCAGAACCGAGGGTTTCCCGGCGAAACGGGCACTATGGGAGAACTGACCACGCCCGAGGAGCCCCACGGACATGAGCGACGAGTCACAGCACTGGGCCCCCCGCGACCCCTCGGACGCGGCGGCCGCACCCGGCAGCGACCGGGGAGGGCCGCCCGGCCCCGGCAAGGAGAAGAAGAGGAAGCGCGCCCGGCGCACCGGCTGGCGGCGCGCCGTCCCCACCTGGCGGATGACCCTCGGCACCGTGCTGGGCCTGGGCCTCCTCCTCGTCGGCGGGTTCTTCGCCGCGTACCAGCTCGTCGACATCCCGGCCGCCAACGCCGCGGCCACCGCCCAGTCCAACGTCTACCTCTACAACGACGGCAGCGTCATCGCCCGTGACGGCGACGTGAACCGCGAGAAGGTCAAGCTCTCCCAGGTCCCCGTCACCGTCCAGCACGCGGTACTGGCCGCCGAGGACCGCGACTTCTACTCCGAACGCGCCGTGGACGTGAAGGCGATGGTCCGGGCCGGCTGGAACACCGTGACCGGCAAGGGCAAGCAGGGCGGCTCGACGATCACCCAGCAGTACGTGAAGAACTACTACCTCGGCCAGGAACGGACCGTCCTGCGCAAGGCCAAGGAGTTCATCATCGCGGTCAAGCTCAACCGCGAGGAGACCAAGGACCAGATCTTCGAGGGCTACCTCAACACCAGCTACTTCGGGCGCAACGCGTACGGCATCCAGGCCGCCGCCCAGGCGTACTACAGCAAGAACGTCGAGGACCTCACCACCGCCGAGGGCGCGTACCTCGCCTCCCTCCTCAACGCCCCCAGCGCCTACGACGTCGTCGCCCACCCCGACAACAAGCCGGCGGCCCAGCACCGCTGGAACTACGTCCTGGACGGCATGGTCAAGGAGGACTGGCTCGAAGCCGCCGAACGGGCGACGACGCGGTTCCCCACCCCCGGCGAGGCCAGACCGTCGACCGGCCTCTCCGGCCAGCGCGGTTACATCGTGCAGGCCGTCGAGGAGTACCTGGACCGGCGCGGCATCCTCGACGAGAAGACCCTCGCCACCGGCGGCTACCGCATCACCACCACCCTCGACAAGGCCAAGCAGGACGCCTTCGTCAAGGCCGTCGACACCAACGTGACGGCCAAGACCAGCGCCGACCGCGAGGCCGACCGCAACGTCCGCGTCGGCGGGGCCTCGATCGTCCCCGACACCGGCGAGGTCGTCGCCCTGTACGGCGGCATCGACTACACCAAGCAGTACGTCAGCAACGCCACCCGCCGCGACTACCAGGTCGGCTCCGTCTTCAAACCGTTCGTCCTCACCTCCGCCCTCGTCAACGGCTCCACCACCCAGGACGGCCGCCCCATCACGCCCAACACCGTCTACGACGGCACCAACGAACGCACGGTCGTCGGCACGCAGGGCGCCACCGACTACTCCCCCGCCAACGAGGACGACGTCGACTACGGCGACATCACCGTGCGCACCGCCACCGACAAGTCCGTCAACTCCGTCTACGCGCAGATGGCCCAGGACGTCGGCCCCCAGAAGGTCCGGGACACCGCCGTCGCCCTCGGCATCCCCACCGACACCCCCGACCTCACCGCCTCCCCCTCCATCGCGCTCGGCCCCGCCAACGCCAGCGTCCTCGACATGGCCGAGGCCTACGCCACCCTCGCCGACCACGGCCGGCACGGCCCGTACGTCCTCGTCGGCAAGATCACCAAGGACGGCACCGAGGTCGAGCTGCCCGAGCGCACGACCGACCAGGCCGTCAGCCGCGAGGCCGCCGACACCACCACCGCCGTCCTGCGCAGCGTCGTGGAGGGCGGCACCGGCACGGCGGCCCAGGCGGTGGGCCGCCCCGCCGTGGGCAAGACCGGCACCGCGGAGGAGGACCGGGCCGCCTGGTTCGCCGGATACACCCCGGACCTCGCGACCGTCGTCGCCGTGATGGGCCAGAACCCGGACACCGGCGCCCAGACCCCGCTGTACGGGGCCCTCGGCCTGCCCCGCGTCAACGGCGGCGGCGCCCCCGCCGAGACCTGGGCCGCCTATACGGAAGCGGCGCTGCGCTCCTCCCCGGCCAAGGACTTCGACCTGCAGACGGCTCCGGGCTCCGACGAGGAGGACGAACCCCTGCTCGACGAGGACCCCGACGGGAACCCCGACGAGAACTCCGCCGGGACCGCGGACCCGTCCTCCTCGTCCGGCCCCACCACCGCCCCCTCCGGCACCACACCGAGCAGCCCGGCCGACAGCTCCCCGAACCCACCCGGCACGGACACCGGCGGGACGGACACCGGCGGGACGGATGGCGCCTCCGGCACCACCGGCACCACCGGGGACAGCGGAGGTGACGACGGGGGCGGCGGGGGCAGCGGTGGCTTCATCGAAGGCGTACGCGGCCCCGGCTTCCCCGGCTTCCCCGGCGACCAACAGGTATGACCGCGGACCCGCCCTCGGGGGCCTCAGTGCCCGGAGGTCGCCTTCAGGCCGACCACGGCCACCAGCAGCAGACAGACGAAGAAGATCCGGGCCGCGGTCACCGGCTCGTTCAGCACGACCATGCCCAGGATCGCCGCACCGGCCGCGCCGATACCGACCCACACGCCGTACGCCGTACCGATCGGCAGCGTCTTCGCCGCATGCGACAGCAGCACCATGCTGGCCACGATCCCGAGGCCGGTGAACACGCTCGGCCACAGCCGCGTGAACCCCTCGGTGTACTTCATCCCGATCGACCAGCCCACTTCGAGCAGACCGGCGATGATCAACAGAACCCACGCCATGACGGCACCTCCGACGACACAACCACGTGAACAGAACGGGTGCGTCGTCTTTGCCAGCCCGGTACGGCGCGTCTCGTCGGGGTGGTCCCACCGTAGCAAAAAACGGGGAAAGGGCCTGGTGACACCGGTCACCAGGCCCTGAACAGCCTCTGCTGCGCGGTCCTACAGATACAGCCCGGTCGAATCCACCGAACCCTCGAACCGGTCGGCGGCCACCGCGTGCAGATCACGCTCCCGCATCAGGACGTACGCCACGCCCCGCACCTCGACCTCGGCACGGTCCTCGGGGTCGTACAGCACCCGGTCGCCGGGCTCCACCGTCCGTACGTTCTGCCCGACCGCGACGACGACGGCCCAGGCCAGGCGCCGGCCCACCGCGGCCGTCGCCGGGATCAGGATGCCGCCGCCGGAGCGCCGCTCGCCCTCGGACGCGTCGTTCCGCACCAGCACCCGGTCGTGCAGCATCCGGATGGGCAGCTTGTCGTCGTGGGTGTTGTCGCCGTGGGTGTTCTCGCTCACGCCCGCAACCTACCTGGCGCGCCCCGGACCGTACGCCTCCGGGTTCCGCTCACGCGCGGCGGCGACGCCTCGACACGGTGAGCAACCCCACCACACCGACCACCAGCAGCGCCGCGGGAATCACCCGCTCCAGCCGCGGAGAACCGTCCTCCGCGACGAACTGCGCCTTCACCTCCGACACCGAACGGTTCACCGCGACGAAGGCACGGCCGGCCGTCCGGTCCACGGACTGGGCCGCCTTCGCCTTGGCGTCGGTGATGATCGTCTTCGGGTGTACCCGCACCCCGATCTCATCGAGCACCACCGCGAGCTGCTTGCGCCTGCTGATGATGTCCGCCTCGATCTGCGCAGGGGTCCTGGCATCCGACACTGCGCCGCCTCCGTGGTCGTCGTCCGGTAAACCTTCGTCTGGGCCTTCGTCGACAGTCTGTCAGCTCGAACCTCCGCACACCCGGCGGCACCCCTATTACCCTCGGTCCCGTCCGACCCGTGCACCACCCGAGGAGAACCACATGAGCGAGCGACTGAAGCCCGGCGACACCGCTCCCGCCTTCACCCTTCCCGACGCCGACGGCAACGAGGTGTCGCTCGCGGACCACAAGGGCCGCAAGGTCATCGTGTACTTCTACCCGGCCGCGCTTACCCCCGGATGCACCAAGCAGGCCTGCGACTTCACGGACAACCTCGACCTCCTGGCGAGCGCCGGGTACGACGTCATCGGCGTCTCCCCCGACAAGCCGGAGAAGCTCGCGAAGTTCCGCGACACGGAGAACCTCAAGGTCACCCTGGTGGGCGACCCGGCCAAGGATACTTTGGAGGCGTACGGCGCCTTCGGCGAGAAGAAGCTCTACGGCAAAGTGGTGACGGGCGTGATCCGTTCGACCGTCGTCGTCGACGAGGACGGCAAGGTCGAGCACGCGTTCTACAACGTGAAGGCGACCGGCCACGTGGCAAAGATCATCAGGGATCTGGGCATCTGACAGGACGTCCGGCACCCATCCGGCCCGGGGCTCCGGCCCCGGGCACCCCTCACACGATTCCGGCGACCCCGGCGATTCCCGAGCGGCGGCCGACCGGAGATCGTGTTCAGATCGTGTGAGGGAGATCGCATCGGCCCACGAAGTCGGTTTGCGACCGCCATGACTGCGCAGAAGCCTTTTCTGGATAGCCACTCCGAGGAAAGGACCCGGCCATGGCGGCCCCCGACCCCCACCAGGCGGCCGACCCCGCAGCGGTCAAACGCCACCCCACGCTCTTCCGGGCCATCCGGAAACGGCGGAATCCCCGGCTGCGCCGTACGGACATCACGGTCACGGACGACGCCGCGGTCAAGCGGGCCGTGAAGGCCGCCTCGCTGGGTAACGCCATGGAGTGGTTCGACTTCGGGATCTACTCCTACCTGGCCGTCACGATCGGGCATGTGTTCTTCCCGTCCGGGAACGACACCACCCAGCTTCTCTCCTCCTTCGCGACCTTCGCGGTGGCCTTCCTCGTACGGCCGCTCGGCGGCATGTTCTTCGGCCCGATGGGCGACAAGGTCGGCCGCAAGAAGGTCCTCGCGCTGACGATGATCCTGATGGCGGTCGGCACGTTCGCGATCGGCCTGATCCCCTCGCACGAAACGATCGGCGTCTGGGCCGCGGTCCTGCTGATCTTCTTCCGGATGCTCCAGGGCTTCTCGACGGGTGGTGAGTACGGCGGCGCGTCGACGTTCATCGCGGAGTACGCCCCCGACAAGCGGCGCGGCTTCTTCGGCAGCTTCCTGGAGTTCGGCACCCTGGCCGGTTACGTCGGCGCCGCAGGCCTCGTCACCACCCTGTACGCCCTGCTGACCGACGCACAGATGGAAGCGTGGGGATGGAGGATCCCGTTCCTCGTCGCGGGCCCGCTGGGTCTGGTCGGCCTCTACCTGCGACTGCGCCTGGACGAGACCCCGGCCTTCCAGAAGCTGGAGGGCGGCATCGCGCACGCGAGCGAGGCGGCGGACGGCGTCGAGTCCACGGCCAAGGGCGACCTGGCGAAGATCTTCCGGCAGTACTGGCGGACGCTGATCCTCTGCATCTGCCTGGTCGGCGCGTACAACATCACCGACTACATGCTGCTGTCGTACATGCCGACGTACCTCTCCGACGAGCTCGGTTACAGCGAGACGCACGGGCTGCTGATCCTGCTGGCGGTGATGGTCTTCCTGATGACGATCATCAGCCAGATCGGCAAGCTCTCCGACCGCTTCGGCCGCAAACCGCTGCTGATGACCGGGATGCTGGGCTTCCTCTTCCTCTCGCTCCCCGCGTTCCTCCTCATCCGGGTGGACGGCATCCTCCCGATCACGATCGGCATGCTGCTGCTGGGCCTCTCCCTGGTCTGCATGCTCGGCACGATGTCGGCGGCGCTGCCGGCCCTGTTCCCGACGAACGTCCGCTACGGGTCCCTGTCGGTCGGCTACAACCTCTCCGCGTCGATCTTCGGCGGCACGACCCCGCTGGTGATCACGGCCCTGATCAGCTGGACCGGCTCCAACCTGATGCCCGCGTACTACGCGATGGCGGCGGCCCTGGTCGGCGTGATCGCGGTCGCCTGCATGACGGAGACCGCCCAACAGCCGCTGATCGGCTCCCCACCGTCGGTCGAGACGGACGAGGAAGCGGCGGAACTGGTGCACGCGCAGGCGCCGGACCCGAAGTTCTGACCTCGTTGCGTCCTGCGCACCCCTCCAGATTCCGGATTACGGACGTGACCATCCGATAAACGGGTCGTTACTCCGTACGAGGCTGCGAACGTGCGGCCGGATCGGAGGGGGACATGGCGGACAGCCCGTACACGCGTGAGCGGCTGGCGGAGGCGGTGGCCGTATCGACGAACTGGACAGACCTGCTTCGCCGCCTGGGGCTGCCGGAGAACGGCGGCAGGCGGCGCACGCTCCAGCAGCGGACTGCGCAGTTCGGTCTGGACACTTCACACTTCAAGCAGCGCAGCCCCTGGAAGAAGTACCCGGACTCGGCGATCGCGGCAGCGGTGAAGACCTCAGGCTCGCTGCGCGAGGTCGTCACCGCGCTCGGTGCTCCACCGGCCAGCGGCACGCTCTCACATATCGGCCGCCGCATCGCCGCCGCCGGAATCGACGTCAGCCACTTCCCCGGCTTCAACCGCACCCAGATGGATCTTCCCTTCACCACCGACGAGTTACGGGAGGCAGCAGCTTCGGCCGAGAGCATCCGGGGCACTGCTCGCGTTCTGGGAATGCCCGATGACGGTCGATCCCGCTCCGCGTTGGCGAGCCTGCTGCGGAGGCGTGGCGTCGACACCTCGCATTTCCGCAACGCGCGCCTGGCGATACCCGAAGAGTCCCTGAGGCGTGCGGTCCCCCGGTGTACGAGCTACGCGGACGTCATGCGGTCTCTGGGCCTCGAAGTCAACGACACCAACCATCGCCGCGTGCGGCGCAAGACCGTTCAGCTGAAGCTGGACACGGGCCATTTCACCCGCCGTTCCTGGACAGCAGAGCGAGTGCCCCCACCCCGCGCGGTCGCGCCGACCACACTCGTCGTCAGACCCCCCGGATCCACTCGCGTCCACCGGGAACGGCTTCACCGCGCCCTGCAGGAGGTCAGCGTTGCGTACCGCTGCGTCTCCTGCGGCAACCCAGGCGAATGGCAGGGACAGCCCTTCACGCTCCAGATCGACCACATCAACGGTGACTGGCTGGACAACCGGGCGGAAAACCTGCGCTATCTGTGCCCCAACTGTCACGCGCTGACCGAAACGTGGTGCCGCAAGGCACATCGCACGAAGCCGAACGCCAGATAAGCCACGGGGCTGACGGCGCGTCCCCTTGTAGACTGCCGCAGACGCGCGCGAGTGCTGGAATCGGCAGACAGGCTGGTTTTAGGTACCAGTGTCCTTAGTGGCGTGAGGGTTCGAGTCCCTCCTCGCGCACCAGCCCGAGAGGCCTGACCCGCATGTCATTCGGGTCAGGCCTCTCGGGGTTCTTGCGGAGCGCTACCCCACCAGCTCCCGCACCACCGGCACCAACGCCCGGAACGCCTTCCCCCGGTGGCTGATCGCGTTCTTCTCCGCCGGGGTCAGCTCCGCGCAGGTGCGGGTCTCGCCCTCCGGCTGGAGGATCGGGTCGTAGCCGAAGCCGTTCGTACCCGACGGGGTGTGGCGCAGGGTGCCGTTCAGGCGGCCCTCGACCACGCGTTCCGTGCCGTCGGGGAGGGCCAGGGCCGCGGCGCAGGCGAAGTAGGCGCCGCGGTGTTCGTCGGCGATGTCGCCGAGTTGGGCCAGGAGCAGGTTCAGGTTGGCCTGGTCGTCGCCGTGGGTGCCGGACCAGCGGGCGGAGAAGATGCCGGGGGCGCCGCCGAGGACGTCCACGCAGAGGCCGGAGTCGTCGGCGACCGCCGGGAGGCCGGTGGCGCGGGCCAGGGCGTGGGCCTTGAGGAGCGCGTTCTCGGCGAAGGTGACGCCGGTTTCCTTGACGTCGGGGATGTCGGGGTACGCGTCGGCGCCGACGAGGTCGAGGTCGAGTCCCGCGTCGGCGAGGATGGCGTGGAGTTCGGTGATTTTCCCGGCGTTGCGGGTGGCGAGGATCAGGCGCTTCATGGGGCCATTGTCGCCGGTCGCCGTCGGCCCGGGGGCGCTCCCCCTACGGCGTGCAGACCTTGCCGATCTCCGTCGCCGCGTCCGTCACCGGGGTGATGTCGGGGGTGGCGTCGCCGGCCTCGATGGACTTGCGGACGTTGGTGACGCCCGCCTGGAGGTCGTCGACGGCCTTGGAGAGTTCGGCGTCGTCCGTGGTGTCGTCGAGCTTCTTGAGCTCGCGGTCGATCTCGTCCAGCGACTCGGAGGCCTGGGTGATGTCCTCGGAGGCGTTGGAGACGGCCTGCTGGAGCTTGCCGACGCTGGTCGCGATGGCGTCGGCGGTGCGGACGCAGTCGAGCGCCTTGTCGAGGCCGGCGCAGCCCACGGCCGTGGTCAGCGTCAGCAGGGTGGCGGCGGTGGCGAGTGCGAGGCGTTGGTGGCGGCGCGAGGCCATGGTGCGGTCCCTCCCCGGGGGTCGATACGTGGACGGACGCACGGTTCGACCCGTGCGTCCGTATCCGTAACGACGCTCTGTGGTGCGTATTTGGTTGCTTCTTTACCCGGGGAGGGCGAGTCGCTACGCGTTCTGCGTGGTGGCGAGTGCGTCACGCTGGAGTGCGGCGAGGTCGACGCAGCCGGCGGTGGCGAGGTCGAGGAGCGCGCCGAGTTCCTTGCGGTCGAAGGGCGCGCCCTCGGCGGTGCCCTGGACCTCGACGAAGCGGCCGTCGCCGGTGCAGACGACGTTCATGTCGGTCTCGGCGCGGACGTCCTCCTCGTAGCAGAGGTCCAGCAGCGGGGTGCCGTCGACGATGCCGACGCTGATGGCGGCGACGGTGTCGGTGAGCGGCTTGCGGCCGGCCTTGACGATCTTCTTGCCCTGGGCCCAGGTGACGGCGTCGGCGAGGGCGACGTAGGCGCCGGTGATGGCGGCCGTACGGGTGCCGCCGTCGGCCTGGAGGACGTCGCAGTCCAGGACGATGGTGTTCTCGCCGAGGGCCTTGTAGTCGATGACGGCGCGGAGCGAACGGCCGATCAGGCGGCTGATCTCGTGGGTGCGTCCACCGATCTTGCCGCGTACGGCTTCGCGGTCGCCACGGGTGTTGGTGGAGCGGGGCAGCATGGAGTACTCGGCGGTGACCCAGCCTTCACCGCTGCCCTTCCGCCAGCGCGGGACGCCTTCGGTGACGGAGGCGGTGCAGAAGACTTTGGTGTCGCCGAAGGAGATGAGGACTGAGCCCTCGGCGTGCTTGCTCCAGCCGCGTTCGATGGTGACGGGGCGGAGCTGTTCGGGGGTGCGGCCGTCGATGCGAGACATGGGCCCGACTTTATCCGCTGACGGGGGTGGCTCCGTTCGGGTGCGGTGGGCGGCCGTCCGGGGGACCTGGCGGGCGGGGCATGGTCCGGGTACGGCGCGGGCCCCGCACCGGGTCGGGTGCGGGGCCTGCTCAGGCGCGGGGCCGGCGAGGTGTCAGCCGGTCACATCATGTCTTCGATGTCGGCGGCGATGGGGTCCGCGTCGGTGCCGATGACGACCTGGATCGCGGTGCCCATCTTGACGACGCCGTGGGCGCCGGCGGCCTTGAGGGCGGCTTCGTCGACCTTGCTGGGGTCGTGGACCTCGGTGCGAAGGCGGGTGATGCAGCCTTCGATCTCGTCGATGTTGTCGATACCGCCGAGCCCGGCGACGATCTTCTCAGCCTTGGTGGCCATGTCCTTCTCCCTGGTTTCGCGCGCAGACGGCCGCCCGCTGCGGGTCCGTTTCGTCACGGTAACGCACGGTTGGCCCAACTTCGCGGGCGGGTAACCGGACGATCCCGAAAGATGACGATCACCGGCGCCCTGCCTTCGGGACGGACCCCGGACCGTGACGCAACTGGTCTACACCAGTTTGCAACGACCGCCAAACGTGAAGTGTTCCGGGAGGACGCCCATGAGTTCGAGCGCCGCTGCGGCACCGCAGCAAAAATGGTGGAACGGACTGGTCCAGGGCCTGCAGAAGGTCGGGCGGAGCCTTCAGCTCCCGGTGGCCGTCCTCCCCGCCGCCGGTCTGCTCGTCAGCCTCGGCAACCTGTTCGCCTCCTATCTGCACGGCGCGTTCTGGGACAAGACCTCCGCGGTCCTGCTCAACGGCGGCACCGCGATCCTCAACGGCGAGCTGGGCCTGCCGCTGCTGTTCTGCATCGGCGTGGCCATCGGCTTCGCGAAGAAGGCGGACGGCTCCACCGCACTGGCGGCCGTCGTCGGCTTCCTCGTCTACCGGGGAGTGCTGACCGCCTTCCCCATGGACGGCACCGTGACCGACGAGCTGCCGGCCGGTGAGCCGCAGAACCCCGGAGTGCTGGGCGGCATCCTCATCGGACTGCTGACCGCCGTCGTCTGGCAGCGCTACCACCGCACCAAGCTGGTGGACTGGCTCGGCTTCTTCAACGGCCGCCGCCTGGTCCCGATCCTGATGGCGTTCCTCTGCGTCATCCTCGGCGTGCTCTTCGGGCTGCTGTGGCAGCCGGTGGGTGACGGGCTGACCTGGTTCTCCAAGCAGCTGATCGACCTCGGCTCCTGGGGCGCGGCGATCTTCGGCTTCGCGAACCGGCTGCTGATCCCGGTCGGCATGCACCAGTTCCTGAACACCTTCTTCTGGTTCCAGGCGGGCGAGTTCACGGGAGCCAACGGCGCGACCGTCCAGGGCGACATCACCCGGTTCTTCGCCGGGGACCCGTCGGCCGGCCAGTTCACCTCGGGCTTCTTCCCGATCATGATGTTCGGTCTGCCCGCCGCGGCCCTCGCCATCACCCACACCGCACGGCCCGAGCGCCGCAAGGAGGTGGGCGGTCTGATGTTCTCGGTGGCGCTGACCTCGTTCATCACCGGGGTGACCGAGCCGATCGAGTTCTCGTTCATGTTCGTCGCACCGCTGCTGTACGGCGTGCACGCGGTGCTCACCGGGGCCTCGATGGGCATCACCTGGCTGCTGGGGGTGCATGCCGGGTTCACCTTCTCGGCCGGGTTGATCGACTACGTCGTCAACTGGCATCTCGATACGAAACCCTGGCTGATCCTCCCGATCGGCGCGTGCTTCGCGGTCGTCTACTACGTGATCTTCCGCTTCGCGATCACCAAGTTCGACCTCAAGACACCGGGGCGCGAACCGGAGGAGATCGAGAAGGAGATCGAGAGGGACCTCACCAAGTAGCGGGGAGCAGCAGTACAGCGGGGTAAGACCCGGCAGAACCAGGCGCACGCAAGGCCCTCGGACCATCCGGTCCGGGGGCCTTCGCCATGCCACCGAACTTGTCACCGAACGTGCCGGATCTGCTACTGCGAATAAGTAGGAAATTGCAGGTTCCTTATCTAACCCTCACCGTGCTAAAACTGGTCTACACCACTGAGTGGTCCAGACCACGGCTGTCTGCCGCGTCTGTCGAGTCGCCGCCTCCCCGCATCGATGACCTGGGCGGCACCGTGTCCCATGGAGGAAGTTGATGACCACGGCTGAGACCGCACCCGCGGCCCAGAAGAAGAAGGGCGCCGGCGTGATGGCCGTCATGCAGCGCATCGGCCGCAGCCTCATGCTGCCGGTCGCCGTGCTGCCGGCCGCCGCGCTCCTGGTCCGCCTCGGCAATGACGACATGCTGGGCCGCGACTCGTTCCCGACCTTCATCACGAAGCTCGCCGGCTACATGGCCGCGGGCGGTGGCGCCATCCTCGACAACATGGCGCTGCTGTTCGCCGTCGGCATCGCCATCGGCTTCGCGAAGAAGTCGGACGGCTCCACCGCACTGGCCGCCGTCACCGGTTACCTGGTCTTCCAGAAGGTGCTCGCCACCTTCACGGACGGCAACCTGCCGCAGGTCGCCACCGTGGTCGAGAACAAGATCGTGATGGTCGACGCCCCCGTCAACGCCGGTGTCCTCGGCGGTGTCGTGATGGGCATCGTCGTCGCCCTGCTCTACCAGAAGTTCTACCGGACGAAGCTGCCCGACTGGGCCGGCTTCTTCAGCGGCCGCCGTCTGGTCCCGATCCTCTCCGCCTTCGCGGGTCTGCTCATCGGTATCGTCTTCGGTCTGATCTGGCCGGTCCTCGGCGCCGGTCTGCACAACTTCGGTGAGTGGCTCGTCGGCTCCGGCGCGGTCGGCGCGGGCATCTTCGGTGTCGCCAACCGTGCGCTGATCCCGGTCGGCATGCACCACCTGCTGAACTCCTTCCCGTGGTTCCAGGCGGGCGAGTACGACGGTGCCCACGGTGACATCGCCCGCTTCCTGGCCGGTGACCCCAACGCCGGACAGTTCATGACCGGCTTCTTCCCGATCATGATGTTCGCCCTCCCGGCGGCCTGCCTCGCGATCGTCCACTGTGCCCGCCCGGAGCGCCGCAAGGTCGTCGGCGGCATGATGTTCTCCCTCGCGCTGACCTCGTTCGTCACCGGTGTGACCGAGCCGATCGAGTTCACGTTCATGTTCATCGCCCCGGTGCTGTACGCGATCCACGCGGTGCTGACCGGTGTGTCGATGGCCCTGACCTGGGCGCTCGGCATGAAGGACGGCTTCGGCTTCTCGGCCGGTCTGGTCGACTTCCTGCTGAACCTCGGCATCGCGTCGAAGCCCTGGCTGCTGGTCCTGGTCGGCCTCTGCTTCGCGGTGATCTACTACGCGGTCTTCCGCTTCGCGATCGTCAAGTTCAACCTCCCGACCCCGGGCCGGGAGTCGGACGAGGAGCTCGCCGAGCTGCAGAAGGCCGAGGCGAAGTAGCCTCCGCCACGCCCGTACGTACGCCCGTACGTACGCCGGAGCCCCCGCCTTCCGAAGATGTCTTTCGGGAGTGCGGGGGCTCCGGCGTGTGTACCTGCCTCGTACGGTCGCGTCATCCCTGCCGTACGGGTACGGGCACGTCCAGCCGGTAGATCTGGCGGGAGCCGCCCTCCGGGCCCGGTTCGGCCGGCTCGCCGGGGTGGAAGCCGAGCCGCTCGTAGAAGACGCGGGCCCCGCTCTCCACGGCCCCGGGGTGGTCGGGGCCGAACGTGATCACCTCGACGGTGCCGGGCCCCTTCACGTACCGGCGCATCGCCTCCGCCATCAGCAGCCGGCCCACGCCCGCGCCCCGGCAGCGCTCGGCGGTGACGAGCCAGTGCACGTGGTACGTGGGCGGTTCGGCGCCGAACAGCAGGCCGCCGACCGGGGCGGACGCGTCGGCGGGCGTGTCGGCGGGCTCCGTGGGCTCGGCGACCAGCGCCGTCCCGTCACGGATGTGGGCATGCACCGCACGGTGGAAGCCCGGCTCCCCGACCATCGGCCCGAACCAGTGCTCGACCTGGGACGCCAGGGCCAGGAAGCCGTCGAGATCGCCCTCCCGGGCGGGTCTGATCGTGATCATCCCGGGAGTCTCGCAGAGCGGGCCACGGCTCGGCGGCCCGCTCTCAGAACTCGTACACCGCTCCCGGGGCGGCCAGTTCCACCGGGCCCGGGTAGACCGCACGGGCGTCGGCGGCGTTGCGGTCGGCGTCGGTCCACGGCGGGATGTGGGTGAGGACGAGCCGGCGCACTCCGGCGCGGGCCGCCGCCTCGCCGGCCTCGCGGCCGTTGAGGTGCAGGTCCGGGATGTCCTCCTTGCCGTCGACGAACGACGCCTCGCAGAGGAACAGGTCCGCGTCCCGGGCCAGGTCCTCCAGCGCTTCGCAGGTCCCCGTGTCGCCGGAGTAGGCGAGGGTGGAGCCGCCGTGCTCGACCCGGATGCCGAAGGTGTCGACGGGGTGGCAGAGCTTCTCCGTACGGACCGAGAAGGGGCCGATCTCGAAGGACCCCGACTTGAGGGTGTGGAAGTCGAAGACCTCGCTCATCGCCCGGTCGGAGGGGGTGTCGCCGTGGGCGGCGGTCAGGCGCTGCTCGGTGCCCTCGGGGCCGTAGACCGGGAGGGGGACGGGGCGCGCGCCGTCGTGCCGGTAGTAGCGCACGACGAAATACGCGCACATGTCGATGCAGTGGTCGGCGTGCAGATGGCTGAGGAAGATCGCGTCGAGGTCGTAGAGACCGACGTGGCGCTGCAGCTCGCCGAGGGCGCCGTTGCCCAGGTCGAGGAGCAGCCGGAAGCCGTCGGCCTCTACGAGGTAGCTCGAGCATGCCGAACCCATGGACGGGAACGAGCCGGAGCAGCCGACGACGGTGAGCTTCATGGAGCGTGAACCTCCGAGACGTGGGAACGGGGAGGGTTCGTGCGATTCCGCCGGAGCTTCGTGGGGTTCCTGCGGTTGCTGCGGTTCCTGCTGGACGGGTTTTGCGGTTTGTCGAGCGTAAGGCGCGAAACTCCACGTCGCTCCTCCGCTGCCCTCCGTTGTGGGGGAACTCACCTGCTCTGTCACCGGTTCGATGGAAGCGCGCCCACGGGTACGGTCGGCGGATGGACACGTTCTGGTGGGTGGCGCTGGTCGCCGTGGTTCTACTCGCGCTCGTCGCCGCGGTGGTGGACGGGCGGGGGCGCTCGGACCGCGGGCCCCGCTCGCGGCGGCCCCGGCAGCCGGTGGGGTCGGCCCGGCCGCCGTCCCGGCCGTCCCGCCCGTCGCGGCCCTCGTCCCGGCCTTCGGGTCCGGAGGGGGCCGGGGACGGGCGTACGCCGCGGGCCGGTGAGGTGTGGTGGGCCGATGTGCCGTACGAGGACGGGCCCGGGTCGAAGGACCGGCCGTGTCTGGTGATCTCGGTACGGGGGCGGGGCCGGGGGCGCACGGCGCTGGTCGCCAAGATCACCAGCAAGCATCACGAGGAGCGGCCCGGGGTGATCGCGCTGCCCGCGGGGACGGTGGGGGATCAGCGGGGGCGGCAGAGTTTCCTGGAGACGGATGAGCTGCGGGAGGTGCGGGTCGCCGGGTTCCGGCGGCGGGTGGGGGCGGTGGATCCGGAGCTGTGGGAGCGCGTGCGGAAGCTGGGGGCGGGGTGAGGGGCGGGGCCCTTTGGGGGGGCGGCCCCCGGCCCCCCGCCCCCCCCCCCCGCGGGGGGGGGGTATTCAACAGAAAACCCCCACCCGCGCGGGAGTTAGGCCGCCGGCACACACCCCCACCGGCGGAACGACGCGTTTATATGGG